>NZ_JBFABE010000007.1:1540-50092 GCF_040640155.1 Streptosporangium sp. NPDC023615 | reverse complement strand
ACGCCCCCGCGGCACCGGCTCCCGCCGAGGCCCCCGCGGCACCGGCCGAGGCCCCCGTGGCGCCGGCTCCGGCCGACGCCGAGACCCCGGCCGAGGCACCCGCCCCGGCTCCCGCTCCGGCCAACCCCGAGGCCCCCGCTCAGGCCCCGGCTCCCGCCGAAGCTCCCGCCGAGGCCCCCGCCGCCGACCAGCCCCGGATTCCGGCCGACGCCGAGGCTGCTCAGAGCCCGGCGGTCACGGAAGCCGAGATGCCGGCGACCGCGGACCGTCTTGCGCGCACGACCGCCCTGCCGGTCGGGCTCGCCGCTCTTCCCGAGAACGAGCGGTCGAGCTCGTGGGTGAGCCTCGCGGCCGTAGCGCCGAACCTCTCCGAGATGCCCGGGGAAGGCATCAGCTGGCTGCGCGCTCCGGCGCCTCCGGCGGCCGAGCAGACCGTCGAGACGACCGTCACGCCCGAGGGTGACGCGACGGCCATCGACCCGATCCCGGCGAACACGGCGACCGACCCGGCTCCGGCCGGTGCGGAGACCGCTCCGGCCCCGGCCGAGGCCGCTCCGGCCCCCGCTGCTCCGGCTCAGGCTGAGGCAGCTCAGGCTGAGGCCGCCCCGGCCGAGGCTGCTCCGGCCGAGGCTGCTCCGGCTCCGGCCGGCGCCGAGGTCGCCCCGGCTCCGGCCCAGGCCACCGGCGGCGAGCAGGCCACCATGGAGATGACCGTCACGGACAGGCCCGCGGAGACACCGCTGGTCATCGTCCTCCCGGGAACCTCGGAGGCGCCGGAGAGCCCGGAGGCCGCCGCGGCTCCGGAGAACACCATGACGCCGGAAGGCCCGGCGGCTCCGGAGGCCCCCATGGCCCCCGCGGCTCCCGTCGCACCTGAGGCCGCTACCGCCCCCGAGGCGCCGGAGGCTCCCGAAGCCCCCGCCGCCCCTGAGGCCCCCGCCGCCCCTGAGGCTCCGGAGGCACCTGCCGCCCCCGAGGCCCCCGAGGCTCCCGCCGCTCCCGAGGCCCCTGCGGCTCCCGAGGCCCCTGCGGCTCAGGGAAGCCCGGCGGCGCCAGAGGCTCCTGCTGCTCCCGAGGCCCCCGCGGCACCGGAAGCCGCCGCGGGTGACACCGTCGCTCCGGAGCAGGTCGTAGAGGCTCCCGCCTCTTCGGCGGCGACCGCGTAGGGAACGCTCCAGGGACCCGCCACCGTGTGACAACCGGGTTCTGCATCACCCTCGGAGAGGGCCGCGCCAAGGCGCGGCCCTCTCCGCCGTTTCCGGCCCCGTCTTCACAGGGGGCACTGCTCCACAGAGGGCGTCGGCCTCACGAAGGGGCATCGGCCCCGCGAGAGGACCGCCCCCGCAAGAGGACCGGCCTCGTGAGAGGACCCCGTCCCACCGCTCACGACGCCGCTCACAGCCGTCGCTCACGAGCGCGGGAGTGTTCCCGCGCCGGCCCGGGAGGACCGCGAGAGCGACGGCGGGACGATCGGTGCGGACCGTCCGGCGGCGATCAGTGCGAGACGTCCAGGAGGGCGTCGAGCTCGTCCTCGGGGAGGCCGAGGTCGACCCGGATCCGGTAGCGGGTCCGTAGCAGGGCGATGTGCTCGCCACCGCCCTGCGCCGCCCGGTGCGCACCCTCGGTGGCCCACCGGTGGGCCTCTTCGAGGTCACCGTAGGCGACGAGGGTCTCGGCGATCGTGAGAGCGGTGGCCGCGCTGACGTCGCCGACGGCGCGGATCGCCTCGATCAGCTCCCTCGCCTCACCGGGCTGTTCGAGCTCGAAGAGGGTGTCGGCGATCCCGGCACGGGGATCGACGCTCACCTCACCGCCGTCGTCCACCGCTCGCTGGAAGCAGTCGAGAGCCCGGGCGGGCTGCCCGGCCTGCCGCCACTCCTCGGCGGCGAGCACGAGGATCGCCGCCCGTGATATGTCGCCGGACGCGTACGTCTCGACCAGGGTTTCGAGCCGTCGGGCCAGGTCCTCATGATCGTCGGCCAGAAGTGCCTGCTCAAGCAGTCGATCAAGCTGCTCACGTGTCACATGCGCCACATCGCGAGAGTACCGAGCGACGCTCGATCGCGTACGCCCAACGGCAGGTATTGTCCCCGTGACCTTGGGTAAACGAATCGTCACCTTCGGCGTGTCCTCCCAGCGTGACGGGCATATGAGCCCCGACTCCCGCTGGAGGAGGGCCTCGCCGGGAGGAGCCGCGATGGGCATGTCCAAGCAGACGGCCTTCGTCCTGATGCTCCTCCTGGCCTTCTCGGTGATCGTTCCGGGGTCCGCGGGCTACCTGTCGGTCAAGATGGAGGCCATCGGACAGGCTCATCGGGATCTGCTCAGTCTGGAGAGCCGGTTTCATCGGGAACGGCTCGCGGCACGCATCAAGAGGGTGGAACGGGCCCAGCGGCACCGGCGGCTGCAGCCGGTCGCCTCGGCCGACCGCGAGCCCTGCAGGTCCGCCCGCGACTCCGGGAGCGGGCGGAAAGGGACCGGGGGGGCCGGGCGGCGTCCGCCGATCCCCTCCTCGGTCGTGTCCGCGCAGGCCGGACCGGACGCGGACCGGCCGTACGACGCCTGGATCCGCAGGCGGTGGTTCCACAGCAGGTGGCAGGACGCGCGGCGGCAGGACGAGCGACGGCGACAGGCCGAGGACCGGTGGGCCCGGTGGCAGGCCCGCGACCTCCGGGAGCACGAGCCGGCGGCGCGACCGTACGCGGCGACCGAGGCGGCCGGGGCGGCCGGGCCCGGGGAGCACGAGGGGACGGACGGAACGGACGGGGTCACCGGAACGGGCGGCGAGGCCTCCGTGTGGGATCCGTACCGGGTGAGGCCCGAACCCCGGGCCAGGGCGGACGGGCGCACGGACGGGCACACGGAGGGGCTCATCGGCGACCGGGAGGCCGGTCGGACGTCCGGCGAGGAGATCCCCCGGGAGACCGTGTGGAAGATCGGCGGGCAGGACGGCCGGGAGATCGGCAGGCGGATGGGGCGACAGCCGGGACCTCTCGTACCGGGATCGGAACCGTCCGGTGGGAGCCCCTCGGGACAGGGCGGCGAGCTCCTGACGGAGGCCTCCCCGCCGGCCTCTCCCCGCCTGGATCGCGCCCGGACTGACGACTCTGGCCTCTCCCGGTCCGGACCGCGCCCGAACTGACGACTTCGGCCTCTCTCAGCCCGGATCGGGGTCCGGGTCGCGTCCGAACTGACGGCTCAGGTAGCCGCGGATCAGGCTCTTGGCCTCCGCCACGAGTTCCGGGGCGCCGTTCGGGTCACGTCTGAAGGCCAGCTTGAGCACCGCGTCCCCGGCCTCGACCGCGACCAGGATGGCCAGGTCGAACTCCTCGCTGTCGGTCAGCCCGTACTCCTGCAGCAGGAGGCCGCGGAGCCGTCCGGCGATCACCGTGTTGTTGTCGGACTCGGGGTCGAGCAGGTTGAGGTCGACCACGTCGCCGAAGTGCAGGGAACGGAAACCGGGCACGGTCCTGTGCATCTCCACGTACTCGTCGATGATCGCGTCGATCGCCTCCCACCAGCCCGCGTAGTCCTCCGACAGGAAGCGGTTGCCGACCCGCGAGACGAAGCTCTCGACGTGGCGCCGGGTCACCGCCTGGGCGATGGCCCGTTTGTCGGGGAAGAACTGGTAGACCGAACCGATCGCGACCCCGGCGCGCTCGGCGATCCGTGTGGTGGAGAGCGCGTCGTAACCGATCTCATCGAGCAGGTCGGCACACGCGTCGAGCATCCGCTCGACGCGTCGCGCGCTCCGGCGCTGGGTGGGGCGGCGCCGCAGGGGCGCCTGACATGACTCCTCGGCAGGCACGATGGACACCCCACCATCTTGCCCCTCTGACACCGCCGGGTCAGTGCTTATTCGTCAATCGCGAGATTTCTCCGGCCCCGGTGAGCCGTGCCACGCCACGGACGGCCGCCGGGGAGACGCGCGAGAGCGCGTAGCCGAACTTGCCCTCGGCGTTCACCGGGACGACCGGCAGGTTGCGGTGGACGGCCCGCAGGATGTGCGCGGCCACCCGCTCTGGCGGGTACCCGCGCGCGGCCAGCGCCTTCCCTGCCGGTTCCTCGGTCTCCCTGGAGAGCTCGCCGACGTAGACGGTGTTGTGCGCGATCGGGGTGGAGACGAATCCCGGGCAGATCGCGGTGACCCCGATGCCCCGTCCGGTGAGTTCGGCGCGCAGGCAGTCGCTGAGCGACTTCACCGCCGCCTTGGAGACCGAGTACGCCGGCAGCAGCCGGGTCGGCAGGAAGGAGGCGACCGAGGCGAGGTTCACGATGTGCCCGCCCTCGCCGCGCTCGACCATCTGCGCCGCGAACAGGCGGCAGCCGTGGACGACCCCCCACAGGTTGACGTCCAGGGTGCGCCGCCAGTCCTCGACCGAGTGGTCCAGGAAGGCGCCGGCGACCACGACGCCCGCGTTGTTCACCACGATGTCGGGAACACCGTGACGCTCCTTCACCAGGCGGGCGAACTCCTCCATGGCCGCGGCGTCCGCGACGTCCACCCGCAGGGCGTGCGCCGTTCCCCCGCGGTCGGCGATGCCCTCGGCGGTGTGCCGGGCCGCGTCGAGGTCGATGTCCGAGCAGATCACCTCGGCGCCGTGCGCGGCGAAGGCGCGGGCGGTGGCCCGTCCGATCCCGCTGCCCGCGCCCGTGACCACCACCAGCCGGTCGTCGAAGGGGCCGCGCTCGCCGGGGCCGTCCCTGCGCAGTTCCCGGGACGGCTCCGCCCCCTCCACGTGCTCGGCGAACTCGGTGATCATGCGGGCGAGCACGCGGGGGTGGCTGCGCTGCGGCCAGTGGCCCGCGTGGATGCGGCGGTGCCAGAGCCGGGACGCCCACTGGTCCGTGGAGTCGAGCAGCGCCGGGGAGACGAACGGGTCCTTCGTGCTCTCGACGAGCTGGACGGGGATCCGCGGGACGGGGGCCTCGTCGGAAGCGCCGCCGGACGCGCCGAGGGGCATGTTGGCGCGGTAGAGACCGAGGCCGTTCACGCCGTCCTTGACGAGGGTGTCCGCGGGGTGTCCCGGGCGCGCGGGCGCGCCGAACCGGCTCGCCAGACGCGGCAGCGTCTTGCGCAGGACCGCCTCGGGAAGCGCGGGGATCTGGAAGGCGCCGATGTACCAGGAGCGCAGGAGCTGGCCGGCGACCTTGCGCCTCTTGGCGTGCCGCAGGAAGTGGGCGGCCTGGCCCGGGTGGGGACCGCCCAGGGAGGTGAACGAGAGGATCCGCCCCTCGATGCCGGGCCTGCCGATCAGCCGCCAGCCCTGGATGGACCCCCAGTCGTGCCCGACCAGGTGAACGCCCGGCTTGCCCACCGCGTCCAGGACCGCGGTCAGGTCGGAGGCCAGGTGGTCGTAGTCGTAGCCGCCGGTGTCGGCCGGGGCGCCGGAGAGGCCGGCGCCGCGCACGTCGTAGCGGACCACGTGGAAACGGTCCTCCAGCAGTTCGGCGACCTCGTCCCAGACCCGGTGGGTGTCGGGGTAGCCGTGTATCAGCAGGACGGTGGGCGCGGCGGGGTCGCCCTGCTCGAACAGCGCCAGCCGTACGTCACCGGATTCGACCCACCGCATTACAGCCTCCTGTTGGACGGTTAGTCCAATACAGTAAAGGAACAGAATCAGCTTCTGCCAATCCCCTACCCCGGAGGCGGCCCCCTATGGCGACGCCGGGCGCGTCAGCCGGACCCCGCCGGCTTGGCCGCCAGGCCCGTGCAGGCGCGCAGCGCCTTCCAGCCCGCGATGGCCTGCTGCCGCCCGAGCCCGGTGATCGGGATCGGCACCCCGCCCTGGATGCCGGCCGGGGTCCACTGGTCCTTGAGCACCTTGCGGCCGTTGATCGTCAGGGTGAGCACGCCGGTCCTGCCGGTGTCCGGGCCCCAGTTGTAGAAGACGAAGTTGCCCAGCCCGTAGTTGACGTAGCTGTTCTTCAGGTAGCCGCCACCCAGCAGGATGTGCGCGTGGCCGCCCACCACGACGTCCGCACCGGCCGCGACCAGCCTGGGAGCCAGGCCGCGCTGCGCCTCGTTGGGGCACTTCTGCAGCTCGGTGCCCCAGTGCAGGTGGACGATGACGGTGTCGGAGTTCCTGCGGGCCCTGCGCACCTCCTGGATCAGCCGCGCCTCGTTCTTGGCCGAGGCCAGGCCGCCCTTGTCGCCGGTGGCCGTCCACGCCTGGATGAACTCCGCGTCCAGCACCTGGGTGGCGCCGATGATGGCGACGCGGTTGCCGTTCACCGTCGTGCGCCAGGGCCGGTACGCCTCGGCCTCGTTCCTGCCCACGCCCACGACGGGGAACCTGGAGCGTTTGATGGCGGCGAGGGAGTCGGTCAGGCCGGTCTGCATGTAGTCCATGCCGTGGTTGTTCGCCAGCGACGCGACGTCCACCCCGGCGGCCTTCAGCGCGGTCAGCGCGGTGGCCGGAGCACGGAAGGTGAACTGCTTGCCGGGAGCCGGGGTGCCGCCGGTGGTGATCGCGGTCTCCAGGTTCACCATCGCCAGGTCGGAGCGTCTGAGCACCTTGGCGATGGGGCCGAGCGCGGTCCTGGGGTCGGCGTTCAGCCGGTTCCGCAGCACGCCCTCGAAGTGCACGTCGCCACCGAAGGAGATGGTGAACGGTCTGCGCTCCGGCGTGGGGGTGGGGTCGGGCTCGGCCTGTCGGGTCGGCTTCTCCACGACGTCGGACGCCGCGGGGGCCGCCGACTCGGCCGCGGAGCAGGCCGCGAGAAGCGCGGCCGAGGCGGTGATCGCGGCGATCAGGGCGCGGCGGCGGGCTGTGTACGTGTCCATCGGTATCCGAGGATGCCATCTCACCCGCGCCGAGCGACACAACTCGCCCTAGCGGATTCGCCGGGGTGTCTCACCGGCGCCACGGGATCGGCTCCCGCCGGGAACCGCCCTCCCGCTCCGGCGGGGTCGGCGGGGGTGTCTCAGCGGTCGAAGCGCCCGCCCTTCACCTCGGCGACGAACGCGGCCCACGCGCGGGTGCCGAAGACCAGCGGCACCCCGCCCCTGTCCTTGCTGTCCCTGACGGCGATCCCCCACCCGGGAAGACGTGCCACCTCGACGCAGTTCCCGCTCGCCGCGCTGCGTCGGCTCTTATGCCATGTCATCGTAGACGGCCATATATCAGTCATAGCGTCACCTTTCGCCTACGAGGTCACGCAAGGCACTTTAAGGATGAACGCGCAAAGAGCAACTGACAAGGCATCGAAGAGCGACCGGGGAGGCCGGGACGGTGTCCGCCGTACGGTCGCGCCGTGCGATGATTCCTCGGGCCCGCCGACCGGCCGCAATCCATCCGGCGGGCGAGGAAACAGGGATTCACTCGATCCCGGCGGGGCGGCTCCCGTGCTCCTCGACGAACGCTCCTCGGTGAACGCTCTCCGGCGAGTGCTCTTCGGTGAGTGCCGGGGCCGCTTCTCCCACGGTTCCGGCTACAGGTCGAACTCCCCGTCCCGGACACCCGCGACGAATGCGCTCCACTCACCGGGGGTGAAGGTGAGAACGGGGCCGGACCTGTCCTTGCTGTCGCGGACCCCCACGTGCCCCCCGTTCAGCGCCGCCACCTCGACACAGTTGCCGTTGGTGCCGCTTCGCGCGCTCTTCTTCCAGATCACGTCATTGTGATTGTTCGCGTTCATCATTCTTTCCGGAAATATCAGACGAGCAATGGGCGGAGTACGCCCCTACTCGCTCCAGTAATCGATTGTTTTTTTGATCAGCTCCTGTGACGCCGTCTCGTCGAGAGCCCGTTCCACCAGGTATCCGAAGGCGCGTTCGTACGCGTAGACCGTTTCCGGATCCTCGACGAACTGCCCGCCGGGGAGCGACTCCACATAGACGACGTCCTGGAAGTCGGGAAAGGCCAGGTGCAGAAACGCGCCGGTCGACACCGGCGGCGGAACGCGCTGGGGAAGGATTCTCATCTCCACGTGCTCCAGTCGCGAGACCTCGATCAGGTACGCGAGCTGTTCCCGCATGACAGAGGCGTCGCCGTACTGATTCCTCAGCACGGATTCGTGCAGCACGCTCACATGGGTCAGCGGGTCCGGCGCGAGCAGCAGGGTGCGCTGCCGCGTCATCCGTATCTCGACCCGGTCCTGGAGCCAGCTGGGCGGAACCTGGCTGGCATGCTGGTTCGCCCACGCGACGGACCGGACGTATTCCTCTGTCTGGAGAAGACCGGGAACGACCTGGGGTTCCCAGTTTCGTATCACGGTGGCCTCCGCCTCCATCCCGATGAGCGTGATGTAGTCATCGGGGACGGAACTTCGGTATCTCTCCCACCACCCCTTCTGGGCGGCGTCGTGCCGCAGCGCCACCAGTTGCCGCAGGAGGGTCTCCCCGGCCCGGTAGAGCTCGCCGAGCGCCTCGACGTCGGCCTGGGAGGCCAGCGTCTTGGCGTTCTCGATGCGGCTGATCTTGGCGGTCGACCAGCCGAGGCGTTCGGACGCCTCGTCACCCGTCATGTGGAGGTTCTCGCGGAGCCGTCGCAGCTCCACACCCAGTCGTCGCCGGCGGAGCGCTGGACTGCCACGTTCCGGCATCACGACCTCCTCATCCATGACGGGCGGACGGATGTCATGGCCTCGACAGGAACCTCACGCATGTTAGTGCAAATTACAGGGATCATTGCAGTGCATACGCGGAAGTTCATTGCTTTTTTCCTTACGGCAAGCCTTGCAGGTAAATCTCCGCTGAGCGACTATCAGAACAGAAAGGTTCCCGGAAGGCCGGGGGGGCCACCGACGATCATCCGGTGGCGTGTTCACGGGACCTGTGAGAGCCGTGCGCGCGGGGCGTCGCGAGCGGGCGGCCACTTCGGTGACGGCGCCGCTCCGGCACGACGGAGGGGACACGGGAGGCCAGCGGGGAGTCCAGGGGACGGGCCGGCGACGGCCAAGAGTCGCACGCGATCAGACGCGCCCCGCCGGGCGCAAAGAAACCGGGTCGGCGGCCACCGACCCGGTTGGCACGAGAACTCCGCGTCAAAGCCACGAAGGGAGTCTCCTATGTCCTTTCACCGTACCAACAGATTCCGTGGAATCAAGACCTTCGCCCGCGACCTGATCTACGTGAGCGACCGAGAGCTCTGCATGGACCAGGACGAGTGGGCCCACCGCCTCGGCTGGACCGTGACCAGGACGGGGTTCGGGGCCCGGCACTACCGCGACCCCCGCTTCGACCTGCTCCGGGCCGAGCGGATCGTCACCCCGGCCCTGGCTCTCTCCCCCGTCCCGGACAAGGTCGCGGGCGGCGACGTCGCCGCCTGACCGTCCCGTCCCCGTTCCGTGACGACGACCGCGCCCCCGTACCGGGGGCGACGACCGCGCCCCGGTACGGGGGAGGCCCCGGGCCGCGAGGCGCGTGCCCGGGGCTTCCCCTCACCGCACCCGGCGGCCATGATGAGTTCATTCGTCGAACTCAGGAGTGCCGATGAGAACAGCGCACCGGACCTGTCCCCTCTGCGAGGCCGTCTGCGGTCTCCGGCTCACCCTCGACGACGCCGGGCACATCACCTCGGTCAAGGGCGACCCGGACGATCCGTTCTCCAAGGGGTTCATCTGCCCCAAGGGCGCGAGCCTGGGCCGCCTGGACGAGGACCCCGACCGGTTGCGCGCGCCGATGGTCCGGACGGGCGAGACGTGGCGCGAGGTCTCCTGGCCGGAGGCGTTCCGCGTGGTCGAGGAGGGCCTGACCTCGGTGATCGACACCCACGGCCGCTCCGCGCTGGCCGTCTACGTCGGCAACCCGAACGCCCACTCCATGGCCGGCGCCCTGTACGGCGGATCGCTGATCCGGGCCCTGGGCACCCGCAACGTCTTCTCGGCGAGCAGCGCCGACCAGATGCCCAAGCACGTCTCCTGCGGCCTGATGCTCGGCGACCCGATGGCCATCCCCGTGCCCGACCTGGACCGCACCGACCATCTGCTGATGCTCGGCGCCAACCCGCTGGAGTCCAACGGCTCGCTCTGCACCGCCCCCGACTTCCCCGGCCGCCTCAAGGCGCTGCGCGCGCGGGGCGGCAGGCTCGTGGTCGTCGACCCGCGCCGCACCCGCACCGCCGCCCTGGGCGACGAGCACCTGTTCGTCCGGCCGGGCACCGACGCCTACCTGCTGTTCGGCATCGTGCACACGCTGCTGGCCGAGGACCTCACCTCGATCGACGTCGAGGTGGAGGGACTGGAGGAGGTCCGGCGGCTGGCGGCCGACTTCGCCCCCGAGGCGGTGGCGCCGATCTGCGGCGTGCCCGCCGGCCGGATCGCGGGGCTGGCGCGCGAACTGGCCGCGGCGCCGACGGCCGCCGTCTACGCCCGCATCGGCACCTGCACCGCCGAGTTCGGCACGCTCGCGCAGTGGCTGGTCGACGTCGTCAACGTCCTGACCGGCAACTTCGACCGCCCCGGCGGGGTCATGTTCGCCAAGCCCGCCACCGAGAACGGCCGCCGCACCAGGCCGTACGCCACGGGACGCTGGCACAGCCGCGTCCGGAACCTGCCGGAGGCGAACGGCGAACTGCCGGTGGCCACCCTCGCCGACGAGATCGAGACCCCCGGCGAGGGGCAGGTCAGGGGGATGGTCATGGTGGCCGGCAACCCGGTCCTCTCGGCGCCCGGCGGCCCCCGGCTGGAGAGGGCCTTCCGCGACCTGGAGTTCATGGTCTGCGTGGACCCCTACCTGAACGAGACCACCCGGCACGCGAACGTCATCCTGCCGCCGCCGCGGACGACGCAGTCGCCGCACTACGACCTGTCGCTGCTGTCCTTCGCGGTCCGCAACTACGCGCGGTTCTCCCCGCCGGTGCTGCCGCTGGAGCCGGGACGCCCCTCGGAGGCCGAGATCATGGCGCGGCTGACGATGATCGCCTCGGGACAGGGCGCGGACGCGGACCCGGCCTCGCTGGACGAGCTGATCCTCGAACGGATGCTCGAGCGGGCCGTCGCCACGCCCGGTTCGCCGGTGGAGGGCCGTGACGTGGCCGAGCTGCGCGCCTCGCTGGACGGCGCGAGCGGCGCGGAGAGGCGGCTGGACGCCATGCTCAGGCTCGGCCCGTACGGGCTCTCGCTCGCCGCGCTCCTGGAGAACCCGCACGGCGTCGACCTGGGCGCGCTGGAACCGCGGCTGAAGGAGATCCTGCGCACCGCCTCCGGGCGGGTGGAGCTGGCCCCGCCGCCGCTCGTCGAGGACGTCGCGCGGTTGCGCGACCGGCTGGCCGTGCCGCCCGCGGAGATGGTGCTGATCGGCCGGCGCCACCTGCGTTCCAACAACAGCTGGCTGCACAACGTGGGCCCGCTGGTCGGCGGGACCAACCGGTGCACCCTGCAGATCAACCCCGACGACGTGAGCCGGCTCGGGCTGGACGGGCACGCCGTGGTCCGGTCGGCCACAGGCGAGCTGGTCGTGCCGCTGGAGCCGACCGACACGATCATGCCGGGGGTGGTGAGCCTGCCGCACGGGTGGGGGCACGCCGGCAGCTCGCAGACGGTGGCCGCCGAGCACGCCGGGGTGAACGCCAACACGCTCACCGACGATTCCGTGGTGGACGTTCCCTCGGGAAACGCCGTGTTCAACGGGGTTCCGGTCACGCTCGGCCGCGCGTGATCCCATGATCGCTCGGAAAAGGGGGATCGGCGCGCATTAGGCTTGCGCGCGTGACCACCCCTCCAGCACAGGACCGCCTGCACGCTCAGCTCAGCTTCGCCATGGAGATCGACAAGCTCAGGCGCGTCGTCCGCCGCAACACCCTCATGGACGGGTCGCGGCGGGAGAACGACGCCGAGCATTCGTGGTACGTGGGCATGCTGGCGATGGTCCTGGCCGAGCACGCACCCCCGGGCACCGATCTCGACAGGGTCGTGGCGATGTTGCTCGTCCACGACATCGTCGAGATCGACGCCGGGGACACGTTCATCTACGACAGCCAGGCCGTCGAGGCCCAGCTCGGCATCGAGCGCAAGGCCGCCGACCGGATCTTCGGGCTCCTCCCCGACGACCAGGCGTGCCGGCTGCGCGCGCTCTGGGACGAGTTCGAGGAGCGCAGGACTCCTGAGGCCCGGTTCGCCAAGGCCCTGGACCGCATCGCGCCCATCATGGCCAACCATCACAACGAGGGAGGCACCTGGTCGCTGTACAAGGTGACGGCCGAGCAGGTGCTGGAGAAGGTGAGGATCATCGAGGAGGGGTCGCCGACACTGGGCGCCTACGCCACCGAGATCATCGCTCTATCGGTCAGCCGGGGGCATTTGGCGCGTGCATAACGCCTTTCCCGGGTAGGTCCCTTAGGGCTAAGAAAGGGGCGATGGTGGAGGAAACCGTCAAAACAGGACGCAGAACCTTCAAGCGTCTGGTGCCCGGGGTAGAGCTCACCGACCGGATCGAGCGGTCGCCCAGAGCCGACAGGCCGATCCGCGTGCTCGCCAAGGCCGTACGCCGAAGGATCGGCCCCGGGCCGCTCCGGGACCTGCTGCACGGGGTGCCGACCGGCAAACCGCTCCATCCGCCGCTCGCGAACCTCGCCCTGGGGCTCTGGTCCGCCACGGCGGTGCTGGACGTGACCCGTTCCGACCCCCGCGCGTCGCGCGTGCTGGTGGCCGGAGGGCTCGTCGCCGCGGTACCCGCGATGGCGGCGGGCGTGACCGACTGGTCCGCGCTGCACCGCGAGCAGCAACGGGTGGGCTTCGTGCACGCGATCGCCAACCTGACCGCCCTGGGGCTCTACACCGGGTCCCTGGCCCTGAGGCTGGCCGGCCGGGACCGGACCGGGCGGATGCTCTCGTTCGCCGGCCTGGGCGCCGCGAGCGTGGGCGGCTACCTCGGCGGTCACCTGGCCTACCGGCAGGCGGCCGGGGCCAACCACGCCGAGTCGGTCGCCCACCTGGTCCCGCTGGGCTGGCACGACCTGTGCGAGGTCTCCGACCTGCCGGACGGGCGCCCGGTCACCCGGCGGCTCGGCTACATCGACCTGTTCGTGCTCCGCGTCGGCGGCGGCGTCACCGTGCTCGCCGACCACTGCGCCCACCTGGCCGGCCCGCTCCACCAGGGACGCCTGGTCTCGGAGGAGGGTACGGCCTGCGTGGTCTGCCCGTGGCACGGGAGCACCTTCCGGCTCTCCGACGGGGCCGTCGTGCACGGTCCGGCCACCGCGCCGCAGCCGTCCTTCGAGACCCGCGTCCGCCGCGACGGCGTGCTCCAGGTCCGACCGGCCCAGGTGTGACCCGGCCCGGGACGCGCCCCGGCCGGGCGTGAACCGGCCCGGGGCGCGTCCCGGGCCGGCGCGGGGTCCGGGCGGGCGTGCCGCCGCACCTAGGCGGGCTTGCCGTCGGCGGGGTGTTCGACCAGGGCGAGAATACGGCTGGACATGAAACGGGCGGTGCGCACGGCCGTACCGCTCCGGGTGACCTCGCTCACCTCCACCACGCCGCCGCGCGCGTTGGCGACCTCCACGCGGCGTCCGGCTCTGGTGGCGCTGACCTCGTAGGTTCGTGAACTGTCTCCTGCGTCGATGACAACCTCGACCTTGTCACCTTTCATACCTGATAAGTACCCAATGGCAGGCAAGTTCACCCGTACACCAGTTTGACTATCGCGATCACGCCGACGCAGACGATGAACCAGCGCAGCACCGGGGCGGGCAGCCTCCTGCCGATCTTCGCCCCCAGGAAGCCCCCGATGGCCGCGCCCAGCGCCACCATCAGCACCGCCATCCAGTCGATCTCCGCGATCAGGACGAACAACGTCGCCGCCGCGGTGTTGATCAGCAGCGACAGCACGTTCTTGGTCCCGTTGATCCGCTGCAGGTCGTCGTCGAGGAAGCTGCCCAGCAGCCCGATGAGGAGAACGCCCTGGGCCGCGCCGAAGTAGCCGCCGTAGATGCCGCACGCGAAGACGCCCGCCCACAGCCAGGGACCCCCGTGCGCGCGGGGGTGCTCCCGGCGGGCGCTCAGCCACCTGTTCAGCCGGGGCTGGACCACCACCAGCACGCACGCCAGGCCGATCAGCACCGGCACGACGATGTCGAACGTCTCCGCGGGAAGGTAGAGCAGGAGCACCCCGCCGATCACCGCGCTGACGATCGTGGGCAGGCCCAGCCGGATCAGCCGCTGGCGCTGCCCCCTCAACTCCGCCCGGTAGCCGAGGGCGCCGGTCAGCGACCCGGGGACCAGGCCGATGCTGTTGCAGACGTTGGCGACGATCGGCGGCATCCCCAGCGCGACCATCGTCGGGAACGTGATCAGCGATCCGGAGCCGACGACCGCGTTGATGCTCCCGGCCCCGATACCGGCCACGAAGATCGCGACGGCCTCCCACGGTGTCATGCGCTTCCCCTCACGTGTACGGCTCGCGCCCATCACGGGGTGCACGGCCCTCCAGGGATGCTAGGAGGAGATCGACAAGTCCCCGAGGGCGGGGTCCGCCTGCCAGGGGGCACGCGAGGGTCGCCGGCCCGCGGCCGGGGCCCGGTCGTCAGGCCGGCACCGGGCGGACGGGGAAACGGCGCGCGAGGGTCGTCAGCCGGCGGGCGGGGTCCGGGACTCCCGGGGTTCCGCCCCGGAGCCCGCGGCGGGTTCGCGCGGAGGCCGGGGTCTCGTCCCGGGGCCGGGATCCCTCTCGGCGATCTCCAGAAGCGCCCGCAGGTACGCGTAGGTGAGGACCTCGGCGCCGGGACCGTCCTCGCGGACGGCCCGCATGAGCGTCTCGGCCGCCTCGGCCTCCCCCAGCGCCCGTTCCCTCCTGGCGTCGGCCTCGGCCCGTGCCGCGAGCACCGCCGCCTCGGCCTCGCCCCGCGCCCTGAGCACGGCCGCCTCCCGTGCCCCCTCCGCGGCCAGGACGGCGGCCTCCCGGTTCCCCTCGGCGGCCAGGACCGCCGCCCGCCTGTCCCGCTCGGCGCACGCGTGCCGCTCGATCGACTCCTGGACGGAGACCGGCGGATCGATCGCCTTGAGCTCGACCCCGCCGACCCGCACCCCCCACGCGCCGGCGGCCCGCCCGAGCGCCTCGCACAGCTCGGCGCCGATCTCGCCGCCGGAGGCCAGCGCCTCCTCCAGGTCCCTGGCGCCGATCGCGTCGCGGAGCCCGGTGACGGTGAGCTGCTCGACGGCGAGGAGGAAGTTGGCGATGTCGTAGGTGGCCGCGCGGGCGTCGACCACGCGGAAGTACACGGCCACGTCGACGGAGACCACCAGGTGGTCACGGGTGACGACCGGCCGCGGCGGGAAGGAGACGACCTGCTCGCGCAGGTCGACGACGTCCCTGATCCGGTCGATGAACGGCACCACCAGGCTCGGCCCCGGGCCGAGGGTGCGGTGGTAGCGCCCGAACCGCTCCACGACCCCGGCGGTGGCCTGGGGCACCACATGGACCGTCCGGTACACGGCGAACGCCGCCACGGCGACGACGACGAGCGTGACGACGAGCGATTCCATGAGCAATCCCCGGCGGTCGGTTCACGTGGACCCCTGACCGCAGGATATTTGCTTTTCCGTTCACCGGCCTTTGAACGCCGATAACGGTCTCAGAGCTGGTGGGCCCGCGCGTACCAGCGGCCGTCACGCCCCCGGTCCAGGGTGAGCGGGACGCTGAAGGTGCGCGAGAGGTTCTCCGCGGTCATCACCTGCTCGATCGGCCCCTGGGCCACCACCGAGCCGTGCCGCAGCAGCAGCGCGTGGGTGAACCCGCCGGGGATCTCCTCGACGTGGTGGGTGACCAGCACCATGGTCGGCGCCTTGGGGTCGTGCGCGAACGTGGCCAGGCGGCGGACCAGGTCCTCGCGCCCGCCCAGGTCCAGGCCGGCGGCCGGCTCGTCCAGCAGCAGCAGCTCCGGGTCCGGCATGAGCGCGCGGGCGATCTGGACCCGCTTGCGCTCCCCCTCCGACAGCGTGTTGAAGCGCCGCCGGATCAGGTGGGCGCAGCCGAGCTGGTCGATCAGCTCGACGGCCCGCGTGACGTCGTTGGAGTCGTACTCCTCCGTCCAGCGGCCGAGAATGGCGTACGAGGCCGTGAGGACCAGGTCGATGACCTTCTCCTCCGGCGGGACCTTCTCCGCCAGCGCGGCGCTCGCCAGCCCGATGCGGGGCCGCAGCTCGAAGACGTCGCTCTGGCCGAGCCGCTCGCCCAGGATCTCCACGATTCCCTCGGTGGGGAACAGCAGAGCCCCGACCACCTGCAGCAGCGTCGTCTTGCCCGCGCCGTTGGGACCGATGACGACCCACCGTTCGTCCTCGTGAACGGTCCAGTCGATCTCCCGCAGCAGGGCCGCCCCGTCTCTGCGGACGGTGACGTCCTGTAGCCGAAGCACCTGACCGCCCATCCCTGAAGCCTCCTTGTGAATCGCTGGAACAAAACCTATTGCAGGACAAGCGCATATCGTGGATCGGTGCACCCTGATTCACCGATCTCGGCCACCCTCGTCTGCTGGGGCAACGCCTGGCTCGCCGGGCAGGTCGGCCTCGACGAGGCCGCCGACCGCGTGGAGCGGCAGGCAGGCCCCCAACTCGTCGCCGGTGACGCCGGCGACGTCCCTCTGCGCGGATTCCTCGCCGACCTGCGGATCGAGGGCATGAAGTCGCTGCGGCTGGCCCTGCCGGTCGCGGGTGACCCGCTCGGTCTCACCGGACCGCCCCCCTTCAACTCCGCGGCCATCGAGGCCGGGCAGGCGGCGATAGCCGTGCTTCCCGACAGATGCCTCGGCCTGGTCCCGGTAAAGGACCGCCGCGGGTCATCGTACGCCGGGGTTCGCTGGAGCGTGCTCCAGGCCCGTACCGCGGCCCCGGACCTGCCCTCCCTGGCCGAGGCCGAGCACGAGCTGACCCGCGCGATGCGGACGGCCACCGACGCCCTGCTCGGCGTCGAGGGCCCGGCCCAGGGCAGGCGGCGGGTGGAGATCATGGACGAGGGCCTGGCCCCCGGCTACCCCGCGCGCGCCCACCGGGTCGCCGCGCTGGCCGCCCGGCTGGCCGCGGTGCTCCGGGTCGCCGACGACCGGGGCCTCACCTCGGGCCAGGTCGCCGTACGCGGCCAGGCGCTGCGCGAGCTGGACCGGGCGGTGCGCCGCGCCCGGGTGGTCGCCCACCACGCCATGACCGAGCTGGTCTGACGGGCCCGGGCCCGCCGGGGCCGCCGGGGCCGTCAGGCGAGACCGTTGCGCACCGCGTACAGGGCGGCCTGCGTCCGGTCCTGCACGCCCAGTTTCATCAGCACGTTGGAGACGTGGGTCTTCACCGTCTTCTCCGCCACCGAGAGCCTTCTCGCGATCTCCCGGTTGGAACGGCCCGAGGCGATCAGCGCGAGCACCTCGCGCTCCCGGTCGGTCAGCGGTGCCACCGGCCCGCCCTGCCGTCCTTCCTGCCCGTCCCGCCCGTCCGGAGGGCCCGTCCGCGACGCGGCGGACGGGCCGGCGCCGGACAGCATGGCCTCCGCGGCCTCGGCCGCGAGCAGCACCTGACCGCCGTGCACCGCCCGGATCGCCTGTACCAGCGCGGCCGGTTCGACGTCCTTGTAGAGGAAGCCCGCCGCGCCCGCCCGCATCGCCGGGGCCACCCCGCCGGGGTCGCCGACCGAGGTCAGCACCAGGACCCGGGGCGAGAGGCCGCGCTCGGCCAGCGAGAGCAGGGCGCCGAGCCCGTCCAGGACCGGCATCCTCAGATCCAGCAGCAGCACGTCCGGGGCGAGGGACTCCACCAGCGCGACCGCCTCGGCGCCGTCGGCGGCCTCGCCGACCACGTCCAGGTCGTCCTGGAGGTCCAGGAAGGTACGCAGCCCCTGCCGGACCACCGGATGGTCGTCGGCGATCAGGACACGGATCACACGGGCACCTCCTTCCGCGCCGGCGGACGGCCGCCGGTGATCGGGACGCGGGTCACGCGGGTCACACGGGTCACGCGGGCACCTCCATCCGGACGACCGTGCCGGCGCCCGGCTCCGATCTCACCAGCACGTTCCCGCCGACCGCCTCGGCCCGGTCGGCCATCGAGGCGACGCCCAGCCCCCGCCCCGCCGCGGCGGCCACGTCGAACCCCGTCCCGTCGTCGCCGACCTCCAGCACCACCCGCCCGCCCTCGCGGCCCAGCCGCACGGTGACGGCCCGCGCCGCCGAGTGCCGGGAGGCGTTGTGCAGCGCCTCCTGGGCCACCCGCAGGACGGCCACCTCGACCTCGGGATCGAGCCCGGCCGCCTCGGCCTCGGGATCGAGCCCGGCCGCCTCGGCCTCGGGGCCGGGCGCGCGCGCCGGCCTCCTCCCGGCCGTCTCCTCGAACGAGAACGAGGCCGGATGGAGCCGGTCCAGGAGCCGGACGTGCTTGCGGAGCGTCTCGGCCAGGCCGTGCCGGCCGAGTTCGGCCGGGCGGAGTTCCACGATCACCGCGCGGAGCTCGGCCAGCGCCTCCCCGGCCAGCCGCTCCACCCGGTCGAGCTCCCGCAGTGCCCGCACCGGGTCGCCGGGCACCAGCGAGGCGGCGGCCTGCGCGGTGAGGCGCAGCGAGAACAGCTTCTGGGTCACCGCGTCGTGCAGGTCCCTGGCCATCCGGGTGCGCTCCTCCACCAGCGTGAGCTCCCGGCTCCGCTCGTACAGGCGGGCGTTGGTGAGGGCGATCGCGGCGTGCGCGGCGAACATGGTGAGCAGCCGCTGGTCGGCCTCGGTGAAGCCGCCCGGCGTCCGCTTGTCGGACAGGAAGATGATGCCGAGCACCTGTTCGCCGTCCATGATCGGCACTCCGAGGAAGTCCTTGAGCACCGGATGGGCGCGCGGCCAGTACTCGAACCGGGGGTCCCTGCGGATGTCGGGCAGCCGGACCGGCACGCCCTCGCGCAACATGGCGCCGAGCATGCCGTGCTGGCGGGGCATGGGCCCGATGGCCTTCCACTGCTCGTCCGAGATGCCCTCGGCGACGAACTCGGCGAACGCCCCGGCCTCGTCGGGCACGCCCAGCGCGGCGTAGCGGGCGTCCAGCAACCGCTGCGCCGACCGCACGATGACCTGGAGCACCTCCCGTACCGAAAGGTGCCTGGTCACCGCGAGGACGGCCGAGCTCACCGCGTCCAGCACGGCGCCCGGGTCCTCGCTCTGGGAGCTCTGGGAGCTCTCGGGGCTCTCGGCACTCACGAGACGACTCTAGGCCGCGGCGGGCGCCCGCCGCGCGCGCCGTCGGTCCTAGGTCCTCCCCGGTCCGCCTACGACCATCGGCCCGGGCCGTACCGGGTCCGACGGCCGATGTGCGGCGGGCGGGCGGCTCCTAGCGTCGGGGCATGACGAAGACGGCACTCATCACCGGCGCCTCCCGCGGTCTCGGCCTGGCCCTGGCCCGTTCCCTGGCCGCCGGCGGCTGGCGGCTCATCCTCACCGCGCGCGGCGAGGACGCGCTGCGCTCGGCCACCGACGGGCTCGGCGCCCTCACCCTGGCGGGGGACGTCGCCGACCCCGCCCACCGGGACCGGCTGGCACGGGCCGCGGCGGAGAGCGGCGGGCTGGACCTGCTGGTCAACAACGCCTCGGGGCTGGGCCCCGTACCGCTGCCGCCGCTGGCCGCCTATCCGGTCGGCGCGCTCGGCGACCTGTTCGAGGTCAACGTGCTGGCCCCGCTGGCGCTGGTCCAGGCGACCCTGCGCGGGCTCAGGGACCGGCGCGGCGCGATCGTGAACGTCTCCTCCGACGCGGCGGTGGAGGCGTACGAGGGATGGGGCGGGTACGGCGCGACCAAGGCCGCCCTGGAGCGGCTCTCCCACGTGCTGGCCGTGGAGGAACCGGACGTCGCGGTCTGGTGGGTGGATCCGGGGGAGATGTCCACGGCCATGCTCGCCGACGCGGTCGGCCCGGACGAGGCCGCGGCGGCGCCCGCCCCCGAGACCGTGGTGCCCACCCTGCTGCGGCTGATCGCCGAGCGCCCCAGGAGCGGGCGGGTGAGGCACACGTGAGCGGGACGACGGGCACGCCGGCCGTCACCGGCACGGACGGCACGGACGAGGCGGAGGGCGTGGACGGCATGGAGGGCGTGGACGGCATGGAGGGCGCGGACGGCATGGAGGGCGCGGAGGGTGCGGCTCGCACGGGTCTCGTGGACGGCGTGGACGGCGTGGACGGCATGGGCGGCATGGACGGCATGGACGGCGTGGCTCGCGCGGGCCGCGTGGACGCCATGGCGGCCGATTTCACGCTCCCGCCCGAACTGGAGGCGCACGAGCCGCCGGAGGCCCGGGGGACGGCCCGCGACGGGGTGCGCCTGCTGGTCTCCGACCGCGACACCGGGCGGGTCGGCCACCACGCGTTCGCCGACCTGCCGGACCTGCTCGGCCCCGGTGACCTTCTGGTGGTCAACAACTCCGGAACGCTCCCGGCCGCGGTCCGGCTCGACCGCCTGGCGGTGCACTTCTCCACCGAACGCGAGGACGGGACCTGGCTGGTCGAACTCCGCCGGCGCCGAAAGCCGGAGGGGGCCGGACCCGGGAGACGTGCCGGCGTACCCGGTGGATCCGGCGCGTCCGGCGCGTCCGGCGGCACGGGTGTCCCCGGTGGCCCCGGTTTCGACGCCTCCGGTGGCGGCGGCGACCCCGGGTGGGCGGGCGAGTCCTATCGGGGCGGGGTGGCCGGTGAGTGGCTGCCGCTGCCGGGCGGGGCGACGCTGCGGCTGCTGGGGCGCGAGACGCCCCGGCTGTGGCGGGCGCGCCTGGACCGTGAGGTCACCGGCTACCTGCGCCGCCACGGCGTGCCGATCCGCTACTCCTACGTGGACCGGGACTGGCCGCTGGCCGACTACCAGACCGTGTTCGGGGTGCGGCCGGGCAGCGCGGAGATGCCCAGCGCGGGACGGCCGTTCACCACCGCCCTGGTGACCGCGCTGGTGTCGCGCGGGGTCGCGATCGCGCCGATCACCCTGCACACCGGGGTGGCCTCCCCCGAGCGCGACGAGCCGCCCTTCCCGGAACGGTTCGAGGTGCCCGGCTCCACCGCCCGTCAGGTGGAGCTGACGCGCGCGTCCGGCGGCCGGGTGATCGCGGTCGGCACGACCGTGGTCAGGGCACTGGAGACCGCCGTGGCGCCGGACGGCCGCATCCGGGCCGCGAGCGGCTGGACATCGCACCTGGTGACCCCCGAGACGGGGGTACGGGCGGTCGACGGCCTGCTCACCGGGCTGCACGAGCCGCGCTCCAGCCACCTGCTGATGCTCTCGGCGATCGCCGGTCGCGCCCTGCTCTCCCGGTCGTACGCGGCGGCGCTCGCCGAGGGGTACCTCTGGCACGAGTTCGGCGACGTCCACCTCATCGCGGGCGGCCCGGTCAGTCGGTCACAAGAGGTTTCCAAGTGGGGCCCGGAAGGCTGAGGCCGTCACCCTACGGGGATCACCGGATCCCGACTGGAGTAAAGAAATGCGCCGGCACCTCACCGCCCTCGCCGCCCTCGCCCTGGCCGGGGGCGTGCTGCTCACCCCCGGGAGCGCGAGCGCCGCGGCCCCCGCCGCCGCCCCGCAGGGGACGGCCGCCCACGCCGGCAAGCCGCTCTCGCCGCTGAGGCTGACCGCGTACTTCCCGCGCGGCGCCTGGGCGGGCGACGCGTACGTGTACACGCTCAAGATCAAGAATGTCGGCAAGTGGTACACCGACATCGCCTATGTCGAGGGGGTCCTGCCCAGGCAGGCGTCCGGGGTCCGCATCGTCGGCAGGCCCGCCGGGTCCCGCTGCGAGGTCTCCGGCCGCAGGATGGGCTGCTTCCTCGACACCCTGAACCCCGGCAGGTCGGCCACCGTCAAGGTCAAGGTGTGGCTGAGGAACAGCGCCTCGGGCACCGCGACCGCGGAGTTCGGCTCGACCTCGATCGACGTGCCCGCGGGCGGGCTCGGCACCTTCGACGTGCACGGCATCGACATCACCGGCGACGTCAAGTACGTGAAGGTCAGGACCCGGATCCACCGCTGACGGCGGGACGCCCGGACGTGCCCCGGCGCCCGCCCGGCTGGCGCCGTCGACGCCGTCCGGCCCCGCGTCCGACCGGCCCCGGCGCCCCGGCGGCGGCCCGGGGCAGGTCCTAGAAGCGGCCCCAGTCGTCGGAGGCGGCACGCCAGACGTCGATGTTGCGCGGGTCCACGGTCATCCTGCGCGGCCGGTGCGTCTCGTGCTCCTCGGGGGTAAGGACACGATGACCGTCGCACAGCTCGAACCTGGGCCCGTGCTTGGGGTCGAACAGGTAGAACGCGATCGAGGTGGAGGCGGAATGGTTGACCATGTCCGAGGCGATCGGGACGTTCTTGTACAGGGCACGCGCCCGGCCGCGCATCACGTGGTCGAAGCTCTTCATCATGAAGCACAGGTGCGCGACGTAGTACTCCTCGTTGCGCTGGAGGGCGAGGCTGTGGTGGTAGCGGTCCTCGGCCCTGAGGAAGACGGTGACGTCCCCGACGTGGTCGGAGGACTGGAACCCGAGCACCTCGGTGTAGAAGGCCAGGCACTCGTCGTACTTGTCGGTGGCGATGAAGGGGTGCACCAGGTCGAGTGGGCGCAGCTCGACGAGCGGCGGCTCGGCGTACTCGTGGAACTCGGTGAACAGCTCGACGATCAGCCCGTTGGGGTCGCGCACGCCGAAGCCGCGCTCGCAGAGTGCCTTCATCCGGTCCTGTAGCGGGAGCACCTCGAGCCCCGCGGCGGTGACCCGCTCCCGCAGGTCGTCGAGGACCTCGCCGGACTCCACGCTGAAGCCGACCGCGACGGTCTCCGACACCTCCCTGCCGGGCTCGCTGAGCAGCTCCACGCAGTGGTGCTCGATGTCGGCGCGCAGGTAGGCGTGCTCGTCGTCGTGCTGTTCGAGCTGGAGACCCACGTGGTACGTGAGGAACTCGATGGTCGCGGCCATGTCGGGCACCGCGATCCGGGCGTACTCCATCCCGTACGGCGCCCGGCGGCGGGTGGCGGTTGTCATGGTGCTACCTCTTCCTTGTCGTTTCCGTGTGTCTCGTACGCGTCCGCGGGGTCGGGCGGGTCGTTCGGGTGGTGCGGGTCGTTCGGGGCCGGGAAGGTCCGGGCCGGGCGGTGCGGGCGGTCCTTCTCAGAAGGAGAAGCTGACGATGGCCTGCCGTTCGATCACCGGGCGCCAGCGCAGCCGGACGAACTCCTCGTGCGAGGAGCTGTTCAGGTAGTCCAGGAGGTCCCGCTCGGAGTCGAACTCGACGACGAAGCCGTGCGTCATGCTCGTGTCGCGGGTGCTGATGTTGGGGCCGCAGGCCCAGCCGCGCATGGCCGGGTACCTGCCGGGGAACGTCTCCAGCTCCGCCAGGACGGCCTCGGCCGTCCCGGCCGGCACGTCGGAGCGGAAGCGGAAGAGCAGCACGTGTTTGATCATCAGAGGATGAAGCTCAGCCGTGCGCCCGCGTCCATGGCCTCCATGGCGGGGATGGCCCTGCGGAGCCGGAAGCGCAGTCCCTCGTCCTCGACGAGCAGGACGTGCTCGTAGCGGCCCACGTAGGTGTACGTCCCGCCGTCCCGGTAGCGGTGCACGATGAAGTTCGCCGCCACCCAGACCGTGCTCTCGCCCTGCTCCAGGATGAGCACGTTGGAGATCATGCGGTGCGTCCTGGAGTGCGGGTTCTCCGCGTGCGCCTTGCGGCTCTTGAGGCGCTTGACCCTGGCCCTGATGAGGTCGTAGTCGTCGCACATGAAGGAGCCGGCCGAGGAGCTGTCCCAGCCCTTCCAGTCGGTGGTGGCCACCTCAAGCCTTCCGCCCTCCTCGAAGAGGGTGAACCACTCGTCCAGCCGCCACTCGTCGAGCAGCTGGGCCTCCCGGTAGAGGAAGTCCTCCACCTCGGGCCGGGTGATGGTCCTGCCGCCCACGACGTTCTCCTTACGCTCCACCTGCTCCGGTCGCTCCGACCGCTCCACCTGTTGGGTCCGCTCCGTGCTCACCGGGCTCAGTCCCTGCCCGCGACCGCGGCCCAGTGCCGCCAGAAGCTGCGCATCGCGCCCTCGTCGATGGAGCGGCCCTGGTTGCCCTCGCGCTCGTTGGCCATGCCGCGCGACATGTCGCTCCAGTCGAAGCGGGGGTCGGCCGAGTCCGCGGTCGCCTCGATCCCGCGCTGCACCGCCTCGTAGGCCTCGATGTCGTCCGGGGTGGCCAGTCCGCCGGGGCCGACGAAGCTCACCATCGTCTTGATCCGCAGCGCCCGCACGTCGGCCGGCTCGTCCACCTCGACGAACTGCCAGGCCCGCACGTCGGTCCGGTCCGGGGCGACCGGTTCGAGCTGGCGGATGGTCAGCGCCTCCAGGTCGAACAGGAGCAGGTTGGGGAAGACGAAGAGGATGCGGCTGGCGTCGGCGATCTCGGCGGCGAGCTCGGAGCCCAGCCGGTCCACCATCTCCTCGCGCTTGGCGACCGTCCGCTCCCGCTCGGCCTCGCCGAACCTCGGCTCCCAGACCATCCCGATCCGCCCGTTGTGGCCGGTCAGGATGAGCAGGCCGTGGCCGCCGCCCAGGTCGTAGGCGTACTGGTCGTCGTCGGTGACGGCGAAGCCGGTCTCGCGCAGGTAGCCCACGAAGGTGTTGTGCGTGGGGGCGAAGTGGTAGCCGTCCATCGCGTTCTCGACGGCGAGCTTCCAGTTGCCCTTGACCGAGTACAGCTGCACGCCGGGCACGGTCTCCATGCCCGCGGGGCCGATCCTGGCGGTCAGCGACATGTAGTGGGCGGCCTTGCCGAGGTGGGTCAGCAGGTCGGGCACGTCGGGGTCGAAGGCGATGAAGACGAAGCCCTCGTGGCTCGCGATCCTGGGCACCGAGCGGAGCCTCATCCGCTCGCGGAACCCGTCCACGTCGGCGTAGGCGTCGTCGCCGGGCAGGGCCGCCAGGTCGCCGGAGTTGCTGAACGCCCAGGCGTGGTAGAAGCACTGGAAGAACTTGGTGTTGCCCTCGCTGAAGCGGCACAGCACCGTGCCCCGGTGGGTGCAGGCGTTGAGGAAGACCTGGATCTCGCCGGAGGAGTCACGGCAGAAGATCAGCGGGCGCCCGCCGAGGGTCCTGGTCTTGAAGTCGCCCGGCTTGGGGATCTCCGTCTCGTGGCCCAGGTAGAGCCAGGTGTGCCCCCAGATGCGGGACGTCTCCGTCTGGAAGACCTCCTGGGACCGGTAGGCGGACCGGTGCACCCGGAACGAGAGTGCCTCCCCGTCCTCCTCCACGAGAGAGGCGATCGGATGTCCCTGTGTCAGCTCCGTCATCGCGGCGCCCGGCCTTCCTTGTGAATCTTGAACGAGAATTCGAGATGGCATCTCGCTATGTGATGCTGCTACCGCGCCTTCCCGGTGTCAAGTGCGAGCCGGCAGGCCGAAATCTTCGGTTACTCCCCGTTAACGGCGACGCAACACCCGTGGGGTTCTCTCAGCCGGTGACAGCGACATATCCCCCGTGGAGGGACAATGCTCCAGCCGAAGATCGGCCGCATCGATGGTTCGCACTACCTCCCCACCAGCTCAGACACTAGCCTCTGGGGTCTGCTGCCCAACCGCGACCACCCGCCCGTGCTCCATGTCGACTCCGGCGAGACCGTGACCATCGACACGCTGAGTCACGAGGGCATCCTGGAGGACCAGGGCCGCGACCCGGACGCCTACCTCGCCGGTTTCGGCGTCGGCGCGGACCGGGTACTCGCCGACGCGCGCGAGCTCGCCGCCTCCGGGATCCCCCACGACTACGACGCCGACGGCCCCCACGTGGTGACCGGACCGATCTCGGTCGCCGGCGCCGAGCCCGGCGACGTGCTCCGGGTGGACGTCCTGAGCCTGCTGATCCGGGCGCCGTACGGGTTCATCAGCAGCAGGCACGGTTACGGCGCGCTGCCCGGGGAGTTCCCCCAGACCCCGGCCGACACCGGCCCGCGCCCGGACGGGACCCGGGAGTACAACAGCGTCTGCGTCTTCACCGAGGTCGTCGAGGAGGCCGGGCGCCTGCACGGCGTCATCCCGTTCGGCCGGGGGCGGTCGGCGCGTTTCCCGCTCGCGCCGTTCCTGGGCCTGATGGGGGTGGCCTCCGACACCGCCGAGCCGGTCCACTCGGTACCGCCCGGCGCCTTCGGCGGCAACCTCGACATCAACGAGCTCCAGGTCGGGTCGAGCCTCTACCTGCCGGTCCAGGTCCCCGGCGCCGGTTTCTACGCCGGGGACCCGCACTACGCGCAAGGGGACGGCGAGGTCGCGCTGACCGCTCTGGAGGCGCCGCTGCGCGCCACCCTGCGCCTGTCGGTGATCCCCGCGAGCCAGGCCCGGACGCTCCTGGGCGCGCTGGATCAGCCGTTCGCCGAGACCGCCACGCACTGGCTCCCGGTCGGCCTGCACACCGACCTCGACGAGGCTATGCGCCGTGCCGTACGGGCCGCCGTGGGCTTCCTGGAGCGCACCCAGGGGATGGAGCGGCCGAAGGCCCTGGCCTACCTCAGCGCGGCGGCCGACTTCGAGGTCAGCCAGGTCGTGGACCAGGTCAAGGGAGTCCACTGCATGATCAGGAAGGCCGACTTCGGGCTGTGACCGTCCCCGCCGCGCCGTCAGCCTTCGGGCGACCAGACCGCGTCCCGGAAGTCCGCGCGCGGCGGGCTGAACACGTCGACGTTGACGCACGGCCCCTCGGTGGGCTCGACGTAGTGCTCGGCACCCCGGGGGACCAGCAGCATCGACCCGGCCGACATCGCGTGCGGCACGCCGTCGACGTAGTAGTCGCACCTGCCCTGAAGGATCAGGACGAGCTGGTCGAAGTCGTCGTGCCGGTGCGGGTTGAGCGTCATGCCGACGGCCAGCTCGTGCCAGGCCAGCATGACCTCGTCGGTCGAGTACACCTTGCGGGAGACCCCCGGCCGGATCACGGTCGCGGGGATGTCGTCCCAGTTGACCGCGACGCCGTACAGCAACGGGCTGAAAGTGGTCATCGGGCTTCCTTCCATCGATGGGTCACCTCGCGCAGGGCCGAGCCGAGGAGTTGCACGTCGGAGCCGACGACGACGTAGCGGGCGGCGCCCAGGCCGCTGCCCGCGAGCAGCGCCTCGTCCGCGCGGGCGATCCAGCCGCCCGGCGCCACCCCGGCGGACAGGGCCGCGCCGACGATCTCCTCGGCCTTCGCGCGCAGCGCCTCCGGCCCGGGAAGCCCCATGCTGACCGCCAGGTCGGTGGTGCCGACGAAGGCCACGTCCAGGCCGCCCACCAGCTCCGCCACCGGGTCGTGGGTGGTGGCGGTCTCGATCTGCCCGACGAGCAGCGGCGGGTCCTGCTCCTCGGCCGCCAGGTAGGCCGCCAGGTCCACCGCGCCGAAGCCGCCGGTGGGATGCGACAGGCTCACGCTCCGCCGCCCGTGGGGGGCGTAGCGGGCCGCGTCGGCCAGGGCCGCCGCCTCGGCGGTGGCGGTCAGCGTGGAGAGCTGCACCCCGGCCGCGCCCGCCTCCAGCACCCTGTTGATCAGCGCCGGGTCCACGGAGGGCACCCGCACCAGGGCGGGGAGGCCCGTCGCGGCGGCGTGCCGGACGAGCGCGAGCGCGGTCGCCTCCGGCAGCGAGGAGTGCTCCAGGTCCACGACGACGAAGTCGAACCCGGCCCACCGGGCGAGGTCCACGCAGTCGGCGGTCGGCAGCTTGACGAACGTGCCGAGCACCCGCTCCCCGCCCGCCAGCGCCTCCCGCAACCTCCGCCGCGACGCGGCGACCCCCGTCACCGGTCCTGGTCCAGGCCACGCCAGGGCGTCGTCTCCACGCGCCGCCCGTGGTGCAGGACGAGCGCGGGCTCCAGCCTGGTGGCCGTGATCGAGTTGCCGGAGGCGTCGGGCAGGGTCGTCTCGGGCGTGTCCTCCAGCACCGTGACGTGCGCGGGACCGCCCTCGACCAGAGTGCCGTACCCTTCCGCGTCCAGGCCGAGCAGCCGCGCGGGGGCGATGGTCATCCGCGGCACGATCTCGTCCATGGTCATGCCGAGCGCGCGCAGCTTGGCCGCGCTGGTGACCAGGTCGAAGACGGGCCCGCGCCAGTTCCGCGCGCTGGTGTCGGAGGTGAGCAGGTCGGGCAGGAACCCGTCGGCGATGGCCTTCCTGGCGACCTCGAAGCTGAGGTTGCTCCTGCCGTGGGCGCTGTCGAAGAGCACCCCGCGGGCGCGCGCCTCCCGCACCTCGGCGATGACCTTCTCGCCGTCGAGGATGCCGTGCGGCTTGCCGGTGTAGCAGTGGGCGACGACGTCCCCCGGGCGGAGCAGCCCGAGCACCTCGGGCAGCGGCTCCTCGGTCTCGCCGATGTGGACCATCAGCGGCAGCCCCGCGTCGGCCGCGAGCGCGAGGGAGGTCTTGAGCAGCGAACGCCAGGCGGAGCCGACCACGTCCTCGGAGAGGCGGATCTTGAAGCCGCGGACCACGCCCGGGTTCTCCGCCGCGACGGCCAGCGCGTCCTCGGGGACCAGCGTGCCCGGGTTGAGCAGCTCGCCGAAGCGGAAGTCGATGAGCCCGAGCACCGAGACGTTGAGGAAGTTGACGAGCCGCATCTCGGCCGCCTGGACCACGTACCGGTCGAAGGCGGCGAAGGTCGAGGCGCCGACCGTACCGGCGTCGGCGGCGGCGACCACCCCCCGGCGCAGGTGGGCCTCGTCCGGCGGGGCGCCGACCTTCGAGACGTTCTCGAAGACGTGGGTGTGCCCCTCGACCAGGCCCGGCAGGACCCACTTGCCCGCGCAGTCGACGACCTCGGCGCCCTGGGCGGCCAGCGAGGGCGCGATGCGTGTCACCCTGTCCCCGGTCACGGCCACGTCGGTGACCGAGTGGGTGCCCGCCACGGGGTCGAAGACGGTGCCGCCGGACAGGACCAGATCGTATGCAGTCTCGGTCATTTCTCGTTCTTTCGGTTCTGAGGGGCCCTGGGGCCGGATTCCGGGGCCCTGAGGGCTGGGACATGGGGGACGGCGCGTGGACGGGGACGGGGACGGGGGCGGAGGCGGCGCGGGAGCGGAGGCGGCGCGAGGGCGGGACGGGGCGGGGGCGGCGCGAGGGCGAGGGCGAGGGCGAGGGCGCGGGCGCGGGCTTCAGCGGAAGCGGGTGCGCAGCGGCAGCACCCCCGCGACGGACACCTCGACCTCGTCACCGGGGCGGAGGAAGACCTTGCGGTCCTGCCCCGTGCCGGCCGGGGTTCCGGTCAGCACCACGTCCCCGGGCTCCAGCACGGCGAAGCGGGAGATCGTGGCCAGCAGCTCGGGCACCGCGAAGATCAGCGCCTCGGTACTCGCGTCCTGCCGTACGGTCCCGTTCACGCTGGTCCGCACGGCGATGTCCGTGGGGTCCTCGACCGTGGACAGGTCCAGCACGGAGGCGCCGAGCGCCCCGAAACCGGGGAAGCTCTTGGCCAGGGTGGGCGTCGCCGTGGCGACCATGACGTCGCGCGCGGTCATGTCGTTGGCCGCGGTGACCCCGGCGAGGTGCTCCCACACCCGGTCGGGCGCGGTCCGGCACATCCGCCGCCCCACCACGAAGGCCACCTCGCCCTCGTAGTCCACCTGGCTGGAACGGTCGCTCGGCAGCTCCACCTCCGCCCCCGGCGCCGACACCGCCGACGGCGATCTCAGGAAGAGGATGGGGTCGGCGGGGATCGACCGGCCGGTGAGCCGCGCCTTGCAGTGGTAGTTGAGGCCCACTCCCCAGATCGCGCGGGCGCCGCGCAGCGGGGGCAGCAGCCCGTCGAGGGAGACCCGGCCCAGCTCCCGCGCGGCCCGCGCCGGCGCGAAGCCCTCACCGGCGGCGAGCATGGTCGCCACGTCGCCGAACGGCAGGTCGAGCAGGACCGCGTCGTCGCCGTCGCCGGCGTCGCCGTCGAGGCGGGCCAGGCCGCCGGGGGTCGCCAGCAGGTTCACGCGCCCGCCCCCGGCAACCGGTCCCGCAGGTCCCGGTCCCGCCGGTCCCGCGGTTCCCAGCGGTCCTGCCGGCCCGAGGCCGTGATCAGGAGGGCTGCCGGGCGGGCCGGGGCGGCTCCCGTGCGTCGCATACCCATGTCTGCTCCTACTCCCGCGGCCACCCGGCGCGGAGGGGCGACGGGGTTTTCAGGGGCTCTCGTCGAAACGCCGGCGTCTCTCCGGCAGCGGGCTCTCCCGTCGCCGTACCAGGTCGGCCAGGCGTCACGAACGTACGAGGAAGGCTCACTGCGTGTCAAGATGCGGAATCACATCTCGCATTGCGTCATGGTGCGACCATGTTTCCCTTGGACGCATCCTCGGTCCGGCCATGGCCACAAGGCCACGACCAGCGAGAACGCCTTCCAGGGGATCCAGGACCCCGGGAGGACCCATCGAACGATCTTGTCCGGGTGACCGGAACCACACTCCGGAAACGGGTCCGGCCGCACGAAGGGAGCGTGAGACCCCGGAAGGACCCGGCCCGGGAAGACCATCAGGCGGGGAAGGTCCACGGACCGGGAAGGGCCGCGGGCCGGGAGGACAAGGAACGGCGGGCCGGGAGTGGGTCACCCTCGCGCCCCCGGGCAGGCGCGTATCGCCAGGTCGGCCTCACGCCGCCGGGCCCGGGCCGTTCTCGTACCGCTCAGACCGGTCGCGTGCCGCCCAGGTCGCGCGAGAGGTCGCCCGCCACCCTCAGCAGTGCGGCGGCGGCCTGCGGTTCCCGGTCGCCCGCGAGGGAGGCCACCGTGCCGACGACCGCCATCGCGGCGACCACCTGGTCCCCCTCGAAGATCGGCGACGCGAGCACGTGCACCCCGTGGTCCACCGGCGAGTTGACCGCCACCCCGGTCCGCCGGACGTCCTTGAGGAGCTCGCGCAGCTCGGCGGAGGCCCGTAGCCGCCGCGCCAGCCCGGGAACCTCACCGGTGGGCAGGTAGGCGCTGAAGACCCTGCCCTGGGCCGAGCGCACCACGTCGAGCTGCGATCCGGTACGGACGCTCAGCCGGACGTCGCCGATCGTGTTGTCCACGCAGCCGACCACCACCGGGCACTCGCCGTTCCAGACGCTCAGCACGACCGTCTGGTTGATCTCGCGCATCAGCAGTTCGAGGTAGGGCTCGGCGGCGGCGGCGATCGGCAGGCCCGCCCTGGCCGCGGCCTCCAGCCCGAGAAGCTGGGGGCCGAGCGAGTAGGTGGCGCTGCGCGCGTCGTAGCGCAGCAGGTTGGCCGCTCGCAACGCCCGGGCGTACCGGTGGGCGGTGGGCTTGCTGACGCCCAGCCGGGCGGTGATCTCGTTGAGGGTCAGCCGGGGACGTTCCACGGTGAAGCCGCTCAGGATCAGCGCGGCGCGGCGCACCGTCTGGATGGCGGGCACATCGTCGGGGACGCCTTCGGGGCCACTTCCGAGGACGTCCTCGGAGCCGCTCGCGGGAAGCCCCCCGGAGACGCTCCCGGGCGCCCCCTCGGCACCGCTCCCGCGTGCCCCGCGCCCGCGCGCCCCGCCGGGAACCTTCCCGGCCGTCCCCGCCGGACCACCGGCGGGCGCCTGGCCGGGCACACCGGCGGGCATCCTGTCGGCCACACCCGTGTCGCCGAGCCGTGCCTGCTCCGCCATGCCGACTCCTCCGCACAGACCGTCCGTTGGATCGGACTCTACAGACCGGGGGACTCAGGCCGCATCGGAAGAATGGCCCGGCGCGGTACCGAGGGCGGGATTCACCAGTGGCGCGAGATTGTTGACCGCGGCGGCCGCCTCGCCGAACCCGACGGAGATCAGCCTGACCTTGCCGTCGTAGTCGCTGATGTCCCCGGCGGCGAACACCCGGGGCAGGTTCGTCCGCATCGACCGGTCGACCAGCACGTGCCTCCTGCGCAGCTCCAGCCCCCACTTCTGGACCGGCCCGAGATCGGCGATGAAGCCGAGCGCCGCGACCACCGTCTGGGCGGGCAGGGTGAGGCGGTCGTCCCGGTCGTCCTCCCGCTCCCCCTCGCCGGCCCCGTCCGCGACGCCGACCCTGCTCGTGGCACCGACCCTTTCCACGACGACCTCGTCGACCAGATGCTCGCCGCCGATCCCCGCGACCTCGTACGGCGTCAGCACCCGCACCGACGACGAGCGCAGCGTGGCGACGCTGCGCTCGTGCGCCCGGAAGGCGGGCCTGCGGTGCACGAGCGTCACCGAGCGTGCCAGCGGTTCCAGGGCCAGGGCCCAGTCCACCGCGGAGTCGCCGCCGCCGACCACCACCACGTCGTGACCGGCCGCCTCGTCGAGCCTGCGGACGAAGTAGCGCAGTCCCCGGCCCAGGTAGTCCTCGCCCACCGGCAGCTCGCGCGGGGTGAAGGTGCCGATGCCGCCGGTGAGCAGCATGGCCTTGGCCCGCACCACGGTGCCGGCGTCGGTGACGACCTCCACGGAGTCCTCGTGGTGCCGGAGTTCGACGGCGCCCTCCCCGAGCAGCAGGACCGGGTTCGCCTGCGCGGCCTGGGCCACCAGCTCGTCCACCAGGCGCTGGCCCTTGACCGCGGGGAATCCGGCGACGTCGAAGATCTCCTTCTCCGGGTACAGCGCCGAGATCTGCCCGCCGGGCTCGGGCAGCGAGTCGATCACGGCCACGGACATGCCGCGGAAGCCCGCGTAGTAGGCGCCGTACAGGCCCGACGGGCCCGCGCCGACGATCACCAGATCGACGTCGTACGCCGTCATGATCCGCCGCCGGGCGGTACCGCGGCGGGATGGTCGCTCCCGACGCGGCCCACCTTCCTGGCGCCTCCGGGCGAACCCAGGTCGGCGAAGAACTCGGCGTTGATGCCGGCGAACCTGGCCGCCTCCGGCGGGAGATCGTCCTCGTGGAAGATGGACGTCACCGGGCAGACCGGCTCGCACCGGCCGCAGTCGACGCACTCGTCGGGCTGGATGTACATCATCCGGTCGCCCTCGTAGATGCAGTCGACCGGGCACTCCTCGACACACGACCTGTCCTGCACGTCCACACACGCGTCTGTCACGACGTAGACCATCAGTCCTCCCTCGTCGTCAACGTGGGGGAACAGTAGGAGCCTGTCACGCGCATTGTCAATATGCGAGATGCCGTCTTGCATAGAGTTAACATGGAGCCATGACGAGCGATGTCCTGCGACGCCTGCGGGAGGTCACCGCCTCGGCGATCTCCAGTGAGACGATCGTCGAGGCGATCCAGGTGATGTCCGCGGGTCCCAGCCCGCGAGGCTCCGAGCGCGCGACCGCGGCCCGGCTGGCGGCGTGGGCGCGGGACCGCTGGCCCCGGCTCCCCTGGAACATGGAGGCGGTCGGCCCCGAGGGGACGAACCTCACCTCCACCGCCGGCGGATCCGGGCCCGAGCTGCTCGTCTACTCCCACCTGGACACCTCGCTCTCCGGCGACGCCGGGCACGACCGGTGGGCGACCGGGCTGGACGGGCCGGTCGCCCCGCTCGCCCTCGACCCGGCCACCGGCCTGCTGTCCGGGTTCGGTCTCGGCGTCGCCCGGGCGCCGGCCGCCGCGGCGCTGGTGGGGTACGCGGCCGCCGCGGCGGCCCTGCGGCGCGAGGGCCTGCCGCACCGTCTCTGCCTGCTCCTGGCCTCGGCCGGTACGCACTCCTCGCCCTTCGCGCACGCGCGGGAGCCCCACCTGGCGCGGCCGACGGGCATCGAGGAGTACCTCCGGTCGCACCCGCTGCCCGCGGCCGCCGTGGTCGCCAAGTGCGGCCCGCCCGGCGTCCTGCACGAGGAGCCCGGCGCGATCTTCCTCCGGGTACGGCTGGGCGACGCCTACCGGCCGGTGCTGGCCAGGGGGGCCGACGGCGGGCTCCTGGCGGGCCTGGGGACCGTCGTCGAGATCCTGGAGTCCTGGCGCGCCGAGCACCTCGCGGCCAGGGCCGTCCCGGGACGCCAGTTCGCCGCCGAGGCGGGCATCGGCGCGGTCCGGGGCGGCCTGCCGGAGAAGCCGGACCTGCTGCCGGGCCGGATGGAGCTGCACCTCTACCTGACCACCGTCCCGGGCGACGATCCCGACGAGATCGCCCGCACCGTGCTGGCCCGGCTGCGGGCCGGGGTCGAGCACGGGCCACTGGACGGCCACCGGGTGAGCGTGGACGCGTGGACGGCCCACCCGGCCGGGAGCACCGCCCCGGACGCCCCGGTGATCCGCCACGCGGTGACCGCCTGGCAGGACGAGCACGGCGAGCCCCCGCGGGAGATCTCAGGCTGGAAGGGCTCGACGGACGGCGTGGTGCTGCGCGGTCACGGGATCCCGACCGCCCGGGTGGGCCCGGCCGCCGCGCCCGACCCGGCCGATCCGCGACGGGACGTCTTCGACCCGCGGGTGCTGGCGCGTTTCGCCCGCCTGTACGCCGGGATCGCCCTCAGGCACGCGCTCGGCGCTCCCGGCATGTGAGGACTGCCGGGGCATCGACATTAGGTGTTCTGGATGACAGGATGCTGTCTCGCAATGCAAAATGTTCGCCCGGCGCCGGGCCTGCAGACCTGACTCGAAGGAACGACATGGGTGACGACAGCGCGCCTGGCCGGCAGGGAACCGCGGGCGAGACCAGAATCCCGGCGATCCAGACCGTCCAGCGGGCCGCGATGATCCTCAGCGCGTTCACGGTGAGCCGGCCGCACCTGACCCTCAACCAGCTCACCGCGAGCCTGGGCACCAGCAAGGCCACCGCACATCGATACACCAAGGCCCTGCGGGAGAGCAACCTGCTCCGCTACGACGAGCGTGAGGCGCTGTACTCCCTGGGCCCCCAGATCCTGACCCTCTCGGCCGCCGCCCGCGTCGGCATGCCGGTGATCGGCATCGCGGGCCCGTACATGCAGCGGCTGGTCAGGGAGATCGACGAGACCGTGGTCCTGAGCGTCTGGGACGGCGACACCGCCGTGGTGGTCCGCGTCGACGACAACACCGACCGCACCATAAGGGTCAGCGTGCGGATGGGCTCGCGCCTGTCGCGGACCGAGTCGGCCCAGGGCCGCGTGTTCTGCGCGTTCCTGCCCCCCGACGAGGTGCCCGGCCTCCAGGAGCAGCTCGACGCCTCCCCGGAGCTCCGCCAGGAACTGGTGAAGATCCGCCAGGACGACATCTCGGCCAACACCCCGTCCGTCAACGGCGTGCGCAGCATCGCCTCCCCGGTCTTCCGCGGCTCGGTCCTGCTGGCCGCCATGGCGATCGTCGGCACCACCTCCTCGGTGCCCGCCGGCACCCACTCCCCGCTCGCCGAGGCCCTCAAGCGGACCGCCGCCGAGGTGACCGCGGAGCTGGGCCGGGAACGGACGCCTCCGGAGGGGTGACCGCCCGGCGAGGGGCGGGCGTCCGGATGGTGAACCACATTCACGGCCCGATTCGGAGCCAAGTAGCGTAGGAACCAATGAACCAGCGCACGCTTCTGATCACGTTGACCGGCCCCGACCGACCCGGCGTGACCTCACGCCTCTTCTCGGTCCTGGCGGGCTTCCCCGTCGTCGTCGCCGATGTGGAGCAGGTCGTCATCCGCGGCCGGCTCACCCTCGGCGTCCTCGTCTCCTACGCGGGCGTCCCGCCGACCGGCACCGGTGGCACGCTGGGCGCCCTCTGGACCGCCGTCGAGCGGACCGCCGAGGACCTCGGCCTGCACGTGGAGCTGTCCACCGGCTCCGACCCCAAGGAGAAGCGGCGCAGGGGACAGCTCACCGTCACCGTGCTCGGCTCGCCCCTCCAGCCCGCCGCCATGGCGGGCATCGCGGGGCGGATCGCCGCCGCCGGCGCCAACATCGACCGCATCGAGCGGCTGTCCAGCTACCCGGTCACCTGCATCGAGCTCTCCGTCTCCGGCGCCGACCCCGACACCCTGCGGGCCGAGCTCGCCGTCGAGGCGCACACCCAGCAGGTCGACGTGGCCGTGCAGCGCACCGGCCTGTACCGCAGGGCCAAGCGGCTGATCGTGATGGACGTCGACTCGACGCTCATCAAGGCCGAGGTGATCGAGCTGCTCGCGGCGCACGCCGGCTGCCTGGAGGAGGTCGCCCGGGTCACCGAGGAGGCGATGCGCGGCGAGCTCGACTTCGCCGAGTCGCTGCGCCGCCGGGTCGCGCTGCTGGAGGGCCTTTCGGAGGAGGTCTTCGAGAAGGTGCGCAAGGAACTCGTGCTGACCCCCGGCGCCCGCACGCTGGTGCGGACCCTCAAGCGGCTCGACTACCGCTTCGCGATCGTCAGCGGTGGGTTCACGCAGCTCACCGACGCCCTGGTGGACGACCTCGGCATCGACTACTCCGCGGCCAACACCCTGGAGGTCGTCGACGGCGTGCTCACCGGGAAGGTCGTCGGCGACATCGTGGACCGGCCGGGCAAGGCGCGGGCCCTGGAGCGTTTCGCCAGGCAGGCGGGCATCCCGATCAGCCAGACCGTGGCCATCGGCGACGGCGCCAACGACCTGGACATGATCGCCGCCGCCGGGCTGGGCATCGCGTTCAACGCCAAACCCGTGGTCCGCCGCGCCGCCGACACCGCGGTCAACGTCCCCTACCTCGATTCGATCCTCTACCTGCTGGGCATCCCCCGCGCCGAGGTGGAGGACGCCGACGCCGAGGACGGCGTCCCCACCGCCGAACGCTGACGCCGAGAAAGGCGTCCCGCCGCCGAGCGCCGACGCCGAGGACGGCGTCACCACCGCCCGGAAGGCTCAGGGACGGCGCCGGGGACGGCGCCCGCACCCGCCGGTCCCGGCACCGCGGCCGGGCCCTGCCCGCGCCCCTCAGTCCTCCTTGGGACTCCAACGGGTGATCACACGGCCGGTGCCGAGCCCGGCCCACTCGTCGTCGGTCTCGACGACGGCGAAGGCGCCGGGGGGGAAACCGGCGGCGCCGTCCTCCGGGTCCAGCATCCCGACCAGCTCCTGCACGCCCGGATTGTGACCGACCAGGGCCAGGGTGCGCGCCTCGGCCCCGCTCCGCCGCAGGAGCGCCAGCAACTCGTCGGCGTAGGCCTCGTAGACGGCCGGCTCGAACGACACGTCCGCGTCCGGGAGGGCCAGCGCCGCGGTCCGCCGGGTCCGCGACGACGGCGAGCAGAGAACCAGGTCCGGTCGCAGGCCGAGCTCGGTCAGGGTCGCGCCGGCCCTGCGGGCGTCGCGCTCGCCGCTCTCGGTCAGGGGGCGCTCCCAGTCGACGACGCCGGCGGGGTGGGCCGCCTTGGCGTGACGCAGGACGACGAGCCTGCGGGCCGTCATCTCGACGCCCAGACGGCGAGACCCACGATGACCGCGAACACCGCGGCCATCGCCAGCAGGATGAGAACGAGTGACTTGCCGCCGGAGGGCTGCTCTTCCATAGCGGCCAGTTTCCCATCGAGGGGGTCCGCACACGCGGAAGGGGTACGCGTGGCTCGCGTACCCCTTCTTCGACGGGACGACCGGGCCGGGGACCGGGCCGGTTCCGCGCGGACGTGGCTCAGCCGGAGACCGGCTCGGGCTTGCGGTCGGTGTTGTTCTCCTCCGTCGGGGCGATGCTCGACGACCGGCGCTTGGAGACGACGACCGCGCCGACGACGATGCCGACCGCCAGCAGCGTGACGGCGACGCGCAGCACCGTGTTGTCGGCGTAGGTCACCACGGCCGGAGCGATCAGCAGCGCCACCAGGTTCATCACCTTCAGCAGCGGGTTGATCGCCGGACCGGCGGTGTCCTTGAACGGGTCGCCGACGGTGTCACCGATGATGGTGGCCTCGTGCGCCGGGGAGCCCTTGCCTCCGTGGTGGCCGTCCTCGACCAGCTTCTTGGCGTTGTCCCAGGCACCGCCGGAGTTGGCCAGGAAGACCGCCATGAGCGTGCCGCACGCGATGGCACCGGCCAGGAACGCCCCGAGCGGCGCGTACCCCAGGGCGAAGCCGACGGCGATCGGGGTCAGCACGGCCAGCAGGCCGGGCGTGGCCAGCTCCCGCAGCGAGTCGCGGGTGCAGATGTCCACCACCCTGCCGTAGTCGGGCAGCTCGGTCCCGGCCATGATCCCCGGCCGGGTGCGGAACTGCTCGCGCACCTCGAAGACCACCCGGCCGGCCGCGCGGCCGACCGCCGTGATCGCCAGGCCGGAGAACATGAACACCACCGAGGCGCCGATGATCAGACCGACCAGCACGTTCGGGGAGTCGACGCTGAGGCTGAACACGCTGAACGAGCCCAGCGCCGTCTTGACCGACTCGGACGCCAGGGCGAGCTGGGTCTCCACCGCCGTACGGAACGCGCCGAACAGCGCGGTGGCGGCGAGCACGGCGGTGGCGATCGCGATGCCCTTGGTGATGGCCTTGGTCGTGTTGCCGACCGCGTCCAGGGAGGTGAGGACCGCGGCGCCCTCGCCCTCGACGTCGCCGGACATCTCGGCGATGCCCTGGGCGTTGTCGGAGACCGGCCCGAAGGTGTCCATGGACACGATCACGCCGACCGTGGTCAGCAGACCGGTGCCGGCGAGGGCCACCGCGAACAGCGCCACGGTGACGTTGCCGAAGCCGAGCAGGAAGGCGCCGTAGACGGCGGCTCCGATGATCAGCGCCGAGTAGACGGCCGACTCCAGGCCGACGCTGATGCCGGCCAGGATGACCGTGGCGGGGCCGGTCCGGGAGCTCTCGCCGATGTCCCGCACCGGGCGGCGGTTCGTCTCGGTGAAGTAGCCGGTGAGGATCTGGATGGCGCTCGCCAGCACCAGGCCGATGAGCACCGCCGCGATCGCGATCAGACGCGGGTCGGAGGTGATCCCGGAGACCGTCTCGCTCTCCCCGGTCAGGCCCGCGAAGGTGGAGGGCAGGTAGAGGTAGGCCGCGACGGCGACCAGGATCGCCGAGATGGCCGCCGAGATGAAGAAGCCACGGTTGATCGCGGCCATCGCGTTGCGGTCACCGGCGCGCGGGGCGGTGACGAAGATGCCGATGATCGCGGTGATCACACCGATCATCGGCACGATCAGGGGGAACACCAGGCCCTCGACGCCGAAGGCCACCCTGCCCAGGATCAGGCTGGCGACCAGCATGACCGCGTAGGACTCGAACAGGTCGGCGGCCATGCCGGCGCAGTCGCCCACGTTGTCGCCGACGTTGTCGGCGATGGTGGCGGCGTTGCGCGGGTCGTCCTCGGGGATGCCCTGCTCGACCTTGCCGACCAGGTCGGCGCCGACGTCGGCGGCCTTGGTGAAGATACCGCCGCCGACCCTCATGAACATGGCGAGGAGCGCGGCGCCGAAGCCGAAGCCCTCCAGCACGGCCGGGGCGTACCCCTCGTAGAAGATCACCACCACGGCCGCACCGAGGAGGCCGAGACCGACAGTGATCATTCCGGCCACACCGCCGGTGCGGAACGCGATCCGCATGGCGACCTTCTCACCGGATTCACGGGCGGCCGCGGCGACGCGGACATTACCGCGTACCGCCAGCCACATCCCGATGAATCCGGTGAGCGCCGAGAAAAGCGCGCCCACGACGAAGAAAACCGATCTGCCGATTCTCACACCGGTCGTCTCGGCCGGAAGGAGAAACAGCAGGAAAGGGATCAGAATGACGAACAGGGCGAGCGTCCGGAACTGCCGCGTCAAATACGCGGAAGCGCCTTCCTGTACGGCCCGCGCGATGTTCTGCATGCGTTCGGTGCCCTGGCCGGCGGCCAGCACCTCCCGCACCAGGGCGCCGGCGACGGCGAGCGCGAGCAGGGCGACCGCGGCCACCACGATGACGATGGTGAAGTGGTGACCGCTGAGGGATACCGCTGGTTCTTCGACAGCGGCGAGATGGAGCACAGACATCCGACTCTCCTTGGCAAGACGGGAACACGTCCTGCCCGGAGTGCGCAGCCATAGGGGTGAAGAGGAGCGAAGCGGCGCACATCCGGGGTGGTTGGCAGTGCCGCTTCCAGTTGCAGACCCCCACGGAGAACGGCTCGCGTGCGGGCCGCTCCGAAGGATAAACCTTGGCCGGTTCCGGGAGTCTACGCAGCGATGACGCGGATATGAAGCCTCTGCGGTCCGCCAATTGACGACGGGTCCAGCATCAATCGTCGACCGGCCTGCTTATAACGCCATTTCGGCTGTCACACCCGTCTCACCCGTCCCTGTTTCCCCCTGATTTCGGCCAACGTATACAGGGATTACCTCCTGACCGAAAACCGGAGATGCACAGACGAACGGCCGGGCGTGTCCACAAGGACACGCCCGGCCGCCGAAGTCGTCTGTCAGACCGGAGACAGCCCGTTGGTCGCCGCCGGCCAGCTCATGCGGATGCGCATGCCCTTCTGGCTCGGATAGACCTGGACGTCGTCGGCCAGCCCCGCGATGACCGCGATGCCGAAACCGGCCATCAGGTCGTCGGGAAGCTGCCCGAACGGATCGTCGAACCCCAGGAGGGCGCGATCGTGCTCCAGTTCGTCGCTGGGGGCGGAGTCGGTGACGGTCACCTCGAAGCGCCCCAGGTCATCGCGTAGCTCGATACGGATCGGCTCTCCCGGACAGTGGAGGCGGTGTGCCTCCACGGCCCGCGAGCATGCCTCACCGACAGCGAGCCGTACCTCGTCCAGCAACGACTCCTGCACACCGGTACGCCTGGCGATCGCCGTGGCGACCAGGCGCGCCGTCCGCACGTGCGCGGGGAGAGCGCTGAACGTCAGCTCGACGGTAGCCACGACTACTTGTCTCGACCGTGAGCTTCCTTGGCCTCCTCCACCGAGGCGTAGATCCCGAAGACCTTGGTGAGTCCGGTGATCCGGAAAATCTTCAGGATGCGCTCCTGGGTGCAGACAAGCTCCAGTGAGCCATCGTGCGCCCTAACTCGCTTGAGCCCGCCGACCAGGACACCAAGGCCCGTGGAGTCAAGGAAGTCGACCTTCTCCATGTTGACGAGCAGGTGAAAGTTCCCCTTGTTGACCAGGTCGATCAGGAGCTCACGCAATCTGGGCGCGGTGTAGACATCGATCTCACCCTCGACCTCAACGATGGTGAGACGGTCCTCGGAATGGTGGTCCAACTTCAGATCCACAGATCCTCCAGCGCCTTGCCTGCGAAAGTACCGATTCGAGCCTGCCTCCCGGGGCCGGATGACCCCTGGGCGACAAGCCCCGACGCGCGGCATTCAACCATGCGTACGCTCAGTGTCTATACGAAATCACGATTCCCGGCGACTCTGCCCACAGATGTGAGACTGGAAACCAGTGACCCCGCCATCATCCTCGCCCCTCCGGGCGGGCGCCGCGCTCCGCCGCCTGCTCGACGTTCCCGCACGTCGCGAGCGTGTGACCCATGTGGAGCACGTTCCCGCACGTCAGGCGGGTGATGTCCGGTGGCCGGAATGGGTCGATCAACGGCTCGTTACGCGCTGGGCGAACCACGGTATTTCCGGTCTCTGGCCCCATCAGGCCGAAGCGGCCGAGCTGCTCCACCGTGGCCAAAACGTGATCATCGCCACAGGGACGGCGTCCGGGAAATCCCTGTCGTACCTGGTCCCGGCGCTCTCCGCGGTGCTGGAGGGCGGCACGGTCCTGTATCTGTCACCCACCAAGGCGCTGGCGGCCGACCAGCTCCGCTCGCTGCGCGAGCTCGACCCGCCCGAACTGCGCGCCGCCGTGCACGACGGCGACACCCCCTTCGAGGAGCGGGCCTGGACACGCAGGTACGCCAACTACGTCCTGACCAACCCGGACATGCTCCACCGCGGCCTGCTGCCCCGTCACTCGCAGTGGTCGTCCTTCTGGCGGCGGCTCCGGATGGTCGTCGTGGACGAGTGCCACGGGTACCGGGGCGTGTTCGGCTCCCACGTCGCCCAGATCCTGCGCCGCCTGCGCCGGATCTGCGCGCGCCACGGCTCCCGTCCCACCTTCCTGCTCTCCTCGGCCACGGCCAGTGAGCCCGAGGTCTTCGCGATGCGCCTGACGGGCCTTCAGATGGCCGCGGTGACCACGGACGCCTCACCCCGGGGTGCCACGACCTTCGCGCTGTGGGAGCCGCCCCTGACCGATCTGCGCGGCGAGGGCGGGGCCCCGATCCGCCGCCCCGCGACCGCCGAGAGCGCCGACCTGCTGGCCGACCTCGTCGCCTCCGAGGTGCGCACCCTCGCCTTCGTCCGATCCCGCCGGGCCGCCGAGTCCGTGGCCCTCACCACCCGCGCCAGGCTCCAGGACCTCGTCGTCGGCGCGGGCGCGCCCGCGGACCTGCCCGGCAAGGTGGACGCCTACCGCGCCGGATACCTGGCCGAGGACCGCAGGGCCCTGGAGAGGGCGCTGCGCTCGGGCGAGCTGCTCGGCCTGGCGACGACCAACGCGCTGGAACTCGGCGTCGACGTCTCCGGCCTGGACGCCGTCCTCATCGCCGGCTGGCCGGGCACCCGCGCGTCGCTCTGGCAGCAGGCCGGCCGGGCCGGACGCGACGGGCAGGACGCGCTCGCGGTGCTGATCGCCAGGGACGACCCCCTGGACACCTATCTCGTCCACCACCCAGAGGCCCTGTTCGGCAGGCCCGTGGAGACGATCGTGCTCGACCCCGCCAACCCGTACGTGCTGGGTCCCCACCTGTGCGCCGCCGCGGCCGAGCTCCCGCTGACCCACGACGACCTGGACGTCTTCGGCCCCGCCGCCAAGGAGGTGCTCGCCGACCTGGTCGCCGACGGGCTGCTGCGGGAACGCGCCACGGGCTGGTTCTGGACCAGCAGGGGACGGGCCACCGACCTGGCCGACATCCGGGGAGCGGGCGGCGCGCCCGTCCAGGTCGTGGAGATGTCCACCGGACGGCTGCTCGGCACCGTGGACGAGGCCTCGGCCCACACGTCCGTGCACACCGGCGCCGTCCACGTGCACCGGGGAGAGACGTTCCTGGTGGTCGAGCTGGACCTGGAGGCGGAGGTCGCCCTCGTCGAGGCCGGGGCACCGGAGTACACCACCTTCGCCAGGGACGTCACCGACATCTCGATCATCGAGTCCCTCGCCTCGCACGCCCTCGGCCCCGGGGAGCTCCACTTCGGCTCGGTGGAGGTCACCAACCAGGTCGTGGGCTACCTCAAGCGCCGCGCGCAGAGCGGCGAGCTCATGGGCGACGAGCCTCTCGACCTGCCGCCGCGCACGCTGCGGACCCGGGCCGTCTGGTGGACGCTGCCCACCTCGGCGGTCGCCGCGCTGGCCGCCGAGGGGCTGGACCTCGGCGGAGCCGCGCACGCGGCCGAACACGCGGCCATCGGCCTGCTGCCGCTCTTCGCGACCTGCGACCGCTGGGACATCGGGGGCGTCTCCACCGAGCTCCACGCCGACACCGGGCTGCTCACCGTCTTCGTCTACGACGGCCACGAGGGCGGCGCAGGCTTCGCCGAACGCGGGTACGCCCGCGCCCGCGACTGGCTGACGGCCACCCGCGAGGCCATCGCCTCCTGCGAGTGCGAACGCGGCTGCCCGTCGTGCATCCAGTCGCCCAAGTGCGGCAACGGCAACGAACCCCTGGACAAGGCCGGAGCCCTTCGCCTGCTGGCGGTCCTGCTCTCCCAGGACACGCCACCCCTCCCGGGGCCTGCCACGGACGTGACGGTCCGGTGAGACCCGCGCGTGGGACCCGCGCGTCCGGGCCGCACGCAGGACTCGGGCGTGGGACCTGAAGACGAGGCCCGGACGTGGGACCCGGACATGACGACCCCTACGTGAGGCTTGATGTGGAACCCGGACATGACGGTTCAGAGGTGAGGCCCGGACGCCGCGCCGGCCGTCACTCGTCGCGGATGTGGCGGTCGTCGCCCCAGAAGTCGGTCGCTCCCGGTTGCGGACGTCCCCAGAATCCGCTGTCCTCCATGGAACGGGGCGCGGGCGGGAGGTAGTCGTCCCACCGGTGGGCCACGCGGACCGGTGAGGGGGCAGCCGCGTTCGTCACCGGCGGTGGAGCCGCTCCCGGGCTCGTCCCCGGCGAAAAGGCCGTGGCGTCTGGCGAGGACCGGTTCCCCGACCGCTCTCCTTTCTCCTGCACGACCTTCCCGCGCCGGGTCCGTACCGTCTCGCCGGACACCGACCCGCCCCGCACGCGCTGAACCTCTACGCGCTCAACCTTCACACGCTCAACGTCTACGGGCTCAACGTCTACGCGTTCAGCCTCTACGGGCTTGGCCTCTACGCCCTCGACCTGCACGCGCTCGTCTTGCACACGCCCGGGTCGTACCGTCTCAACCCGCATCGCCTCATCGTGGGTCATCCCGATCCGTGTCACCCTGACCCGTACCGAGGGCCTTTGTATCCGTTCACCCCGTGCTTGATCGGCCTTCGCGTATCGCGTCTCCGCCCGTGCGTCCTGTGCCCGTTCAGTTCTCGTCGCCCGTTCGGCTCTCGTCCATCGGACGGGCGCCTGAGAAGGGTCGGCCTGCCGCCTTCCAGGCGGTTCCGTCTCCGCTCGCCGCCCCGGCTCTTCCCGATGTTCCCCCTCTCCGCGCTGTTTCGCGTCGGCCTTGTGTTCACCTTTTTCCCGCTGTTCCGCGTTCGTCTGTCGCCTCGCCCCTTGGTGTCCCTCTGTCTCAACGGGTGGGGAGGACAGCCTTTGAACCGCTGCCAGACGGAGGGAAGCAGGGCGGACCGCGATCGGCCGGACCGGAGCACCGAACACCCTCCGCCCGAACGGGATCCGGCCAGGCGGGGCCGAATCAGAGAGAGCCGAATCAGAGCGAGGCGGGCCGGAAGAAGGCAAGGCGGGGGAAGACCGGTCGGAGGAAGACGGTGGGGAAAAGGGAGCCCGGTCAGAGGAAGCCCGGTCAGAGGAAGCCCGGTCGAAGGGAGCCTGGTCGAAGGGAGGCAAGTATGAAGGGAGCGGGTCGGAAGGAAGCGGGTCGGAAAGAGGTTGGCAGAGAGAGGGCTGGTCAGACCCGATCCGGTCGGGCGAGATGAGGTGAACAGGCTCGCGGGAGGCGGAGGGCGCTCCTTTCAGGATCGAACGTGTCTTGACCACCGCGAGGACGACCGTCGGACGCTCCGAAGCGGTCGTGGCCTCGGCACCTCTCCTGAACCGGCCGTTCCCGCCCGCCATGACGGCCCTGCCGGCCTCCCTGATGCGACCCGTCACGCTCGTTCCTGCGGCCTGGTCGGTCGCGACGCCCCGGGAGCGACCGTCCCTGTGCTCACCGTCGGATGCGTCACCCATGAGAGACCTGAGGTCGGAGCTCGCCGTCACGTCGTTCGTCTCGCCGGTAGAACGCGTCGCCACGTCGTTCCGACCGGCGGGCCCTCTTCCCATGATGAGTGACCTGCGGCGGAACCAGGCACCACCGTGTGCCCCGGCGACGAGCAGGATCAGGGCTCCGGCGATGACGAGGCCGTACAGGCTCATCCCGCCGGACGGCGAATCCGACGACCGGGTCGTGACGTCCGTACGGTCGACGACGACGAGATCACCCGCCCCGGTCGTGCCATCCGTTTCTGAACCGGAGGTGGCCGTCACGCCCTCTTCGCTTTCCTGTTTCGTACCGTCCTTCTCGATGTCCCGGCCGGTCGGTACGGTGACAGCGTCGTCCTTTGTCGCCGAAGTCAACGGGGCCTCGGACGGCTCATGAGATCCGGACGCGGTCGTCACCGGTTCCTTTGCCGGCAGTCGCGGGAGGTCCCGGACCCCCGCCCGTTCGTCATCGTTCCTGTTCCCGACGCTCTTCTCATCCCCGCTCCGAACGCTGTTCCGATCAGCGCTCTCCTGCTCGCCTCTTCCGCTCCGAACACCCGCCCCCTGTCGGGCCCCGGCCTTCCGGTGCCCAGTCGCCCCGGCCTGGGGGACGGTCACCGAGGTGGCGGCCGAGTCGCCGGAGGCCACGGTGCCACCGGCGCCGTCACTCCGCAGGGCCCTGACCGCGAACCCGATCCGGCGGCCGGCCGCATTCGCCGGAACGGTGACGGTCGCGCCGCACACGCTGTCGGAACACGCGCTCTTCACCCCTACGGAACCGATCCTGCCGGTCCTGCTCGCCGTGATCTCGTACCTCCGCAGGTCGGGCTCCGGCCCCCTCCTCCAGGTGAGGGTCACCTGCCTGCCCCGCAGCCGGACGACCGGCCCACCTGGTGTCACCGGGGAAGCGACCTGCACCAGCGTCCGACTCGTCCGGTGCCATTCGGCTCCCAGAACCTTGCCCTTCTGCTCGAGCCTGATCCGGTGGCTCCCGTTACGGTGGTCGCGGGGCCTCCAGGCATAGGAGACCTCGCGATCCCCCTTCGCGACCTGCCTGCCGTCGATGAAGAGCACCGCGTCGAACAGGTGGTCCACCGTGCCGGAGAGGGTCACCGTCTGGTTGGAGGTCACCCGGGACGGAGCGTCCAGCCGTGCCACCGCCCATGCGGGACTCGCGGCGGTGAACACCGCGAACACGAACACGATGGGCGCGATCACCCCCACGGCGATGCGTCCGCGAACCGTCGTCACGATGTCTCCCCTCATCGAGAGCCCCGCCCCACCAGGTCAGGAGTCACGCGCTCGGCCACTCGGGTGCACAAGGCCTCGCCCGGTGTCCGCGAGGGCAGGCGGTGGCCGAACGGCACCGTTTCCCGGGACGGACGCTTTCCGGTCCGGTTCTACGATGCGGCTCTCCGGGGCGGCTCTCCGAGTCCGTCGGCATCCGTCGGCGCGAGCGAGAGGCCACTCCGTCGTTCCACCTGCCTGATGGCGCGCAGTTCACCCCCTTAAGACCAGCCAGAAAGGGCACGGATCAAAGGTAAGTGGAACCTTACGCGAGGTCGAGAACTCTTGGACACGGTGTCCAAGAGTTCGTGATTTGATTGCGACCTCATTCACCGAACATCATCGCTCTTCTCCGAACGTCATTCCCCCGCCCCGCCTTCTCCGAGTGCCGCTCTTCCGTGCCCACAGTTGTGATCTCGGCCGCCAAAGGGTGATCATCCATTTCGGATTCGTCCACGGGAACATAGCCGGCGCTTCTCACCTGCGGAAGCATCCCCTCGGGCAGGGGATTGACGGCTCTGGACGACGACCGTTCCGATCGCGCCCCGGGGTCGTCGCCGTCACGTCAGCGTGTCTCGTTCCGCTGTCATATTCGGCGTGACATCTGAGCGGCAATGGCTTCCACCTGCGCTTTCCCATGTGCCGAATGAGGCTCGAGATCCTTTCCCTTCTTTCTCTCTGCTCGGCCGGGAGGAATCAGATCTTGAACGGGCCCATACTTACCGGCACACCCTCACCTCTCACCTTCACCTGCCGGGATCGGTCACATGAACCGGTCCGGCACGCGATCTGGCGGTCATCGTCACCCTGCCTTTCAACGGCAGTGCGATCTCCATCTTCACCTCGATCTCCACGATGCCGTCCTCGGCCACGGAACAGTGGGTGACGGCGGTTCCGTTCTCCGCGGCGACAGAGCCGGCCCTCACGCAACTCTGATCGGGATTCGCGAATGCCAGTCTGGCGGCGGCGAGCGCACTCAGATCGGCGGCGCCCTGCGCACGATGGCGCGCGACACGCGCCGTACCGGCGATTGCGATCGCCATCGCGACGGCGAAGACCAACGCCATGAGAGCCACCGTCCAGATCGTCGCCGATCCCCGCTCGCGCCCCTCCTGGATCACGCCCGTCTCATCGACGCTCACACTCGCCTCCGGCTCCCGGCCTGCCGTGGAGATCGTTCACTCGTGCTTTCGGAATCAGACCCGGCGCACGACCCGTCGGGCACCTTCAGCTCTTCACGATTCATCGAGTTCCTTCGCCTCGCCGTGTTTCGCCTCGCCGTGTTTCGCCTCGCCGTGTTTCGCCTCTCCGCATCCCGTCGCGTCTACTGCTCCGGCATCCCTGGCTCGGTGGCCGAGACAGCGGCCGCGTGAACGGGAACGCTCGGCAGGAGAGCGCCCCAGTCAGGTCTGACGTCGACGGTGACCTCCACCCGGGTGACCTCCGCACCCCGAGTGATCACCACCCGGGCACCGGCCGGGGCCATCGAGAGCACACTGCGGTGGATCTGCTCCACCGGGTCACCGCGTGAGGCGGCACGAGCTCCGGACCGGGCCGCATCCACGCATTCCAACTGCGCCTCGACCGCCGCCACGGCCCACAGGCCGGCTCCCAGCACGACCATGAAGGCGGGAAGCACCGCGGCCGTCTCCGCCGTCACCGACCCCCTGGAGCGCCGGCGGCGAGAGGAGACCCGCGGCACATGAAGGCTCATCCGGCGACGGTCAGCGCTCGGTTGATCAGAGTCGTGATCATCTGCTGGACGTCGGAGCTTGTCACCACCTTGAAGAGAAGCGCGGCGAACGCGCAGGCGGCGATCGTTCCGACCGCGTACTCCGCGGTGGACATGCCGCGGTCGCGGTGATGACCGGAGACCAGCAGCGACCATCGTGCGCGCAGCCACCGTGACCGGCCGCCTCGGACCCGACCGGTGCTCATTCCAACCATTGCTCCTCCTGAAGCTCCCGTCCGGACCCGGCGCCCGGTGCCCGACCAGGTTTCTCCATCGGCCCAGGAGCCGGATGGCTAGAACGGCGTTCTGTGGATAAGCGCGGGGGAGGTCACTCGGGCGGGCCATCGGACCCTCACCCATCGTGAAGGCACCCCTGTGCCTCTGATGTCCGAGGCCGGCCTTGGACAACTCGGGACCGACCACACCCAGGCCTGGGCAGGCCGGCGCGAACCAGGCCGCCGCGACCCAGGCCGGCGCGACCCAGGGCAGCGCGACCCAGGGCAGCGCGACCCAGGGCAGCGCGACCCAGGGCAGCGCGACCCAG
>NZ_JBFABE010000007.1:0-1443 GCF_040640155.1 Streptosporangium sp. NPDC023615 | reverse complement strand
CAGGGCAGCGCGACCCGACCCGGAGCGGGGCGCGAGGCGAGAAACGCGTCACGCGCCGAGGATCGTCCGCAGCCCAGGACGGGCGGGAAGAGTGCGCGGGGACGCGCCGACCCGGATGGATCAGGCTCGGCCGCGATGAAGGCGGCCGTCAATCGCCACCGAGGTCGGCCAGGCCGATGTCGTTGTCGGGCAGCCGCTGGATGTCCGGGTGGGCACGCAGGCCGTCGAGCATGAGCGTCAGGTAACGGTCCACGTTGCGCTGGGTGAGCTCGGCACGCAGGCCGGGGATCGGCCGTAGCAGCAGGGCCATCATCAGCGTCAGGTCGCCGGCGTCCACGTCATGACGCAGGTCGCCGTCCGCCTGGGCACGGCGGACGAGTCGGTCGAGGATCTTCAGCAGGATCTGGCGCAGCCGCTGCTCCTCGGGGTCGGTGTGGAGCTGCTCCCAGGTGCTGGTGAACCAGATCGACAACCAGGTGGCCAGCCGCAGCTCGGCGGCGGCCCGGCGGATGAAGCGTGACAGCGCCCGCCAGGCGTCCGGCTCCTCGTCCTCGGCGTCGCGCGCGATGGCGACCACGCGGTGAAAGCCGTCCAGCGCGACCCCCCGCACCAGCGACTCGCGATCGGGAAAACGGCGGTAGAGGGTGGCGGTCCCGACGCCCGCGCGACGGGCCACCTCCTCCATGGGCACCTCGGGGCCGCGCTCGGCGATGAGCGCGCGGGCGGCCTCGATGATCTGCTCCCGATTGAGCCTGGCGTCGGCCCGGAGCTTTCGGCCGGAACTCTCGTTCTTCACCTCAGCAGTATACGGATGAATCTCTATCATTTAATCTGGTTAAGTGGTGGATTGCCCCTCGCTTAGGAGGTAGAGATGACCGCTGAGATGACAGTCGAGCCGATACTCCGCAGGATCGGGCACCGCGGGCCCGCGAACGCCGATCTGGAGACGCTGTTCGCCCTGCATCGAGCCTGGCGGCAGACCGTGCCGTACGAGAACCTCGACATCCAGCTCGGCAGGCCGATCAGCCTCGAACCGGACGCGTTGTTCGACAAGCTCGTACGGCGGCGACGCGGCGGCTACTGCTACGAGCAGAACGCCGTCCTGGCCACTTTGCTGCGCCTGGTCGGTTTTCGGGTGACGATGGTGGAGGCTGGCGCCCTGCGCGCGGTCCGGGGCGAGGCGATGTGGGGCAATCACAACGCCCTGCTGGTCGACCTCGACGGCCGTCGCTGGCTGGCCGACGCGGGCATCGGGGACGGCTTCGTCGAGCCACTGCCGCTACGCGAGGGGTCACACGCACAGGGCGACCTGACCTACCGGCTGGAGCGGCTCGATCCGGTGAGCTTCCCCTCGTAGCGTGGAGATCGAACCGAGAGAGGTTTGGTCGTGGCAGGTACCACGCGGCGTCGCTTTGATCCGGAGTTTCGGGCCGGAGCGGTGCG
>NZ_JBFABE010000006.1:116936-246111 GCF_040640155.1 Streptosporangium sp. NPDC023615 | reverse complement strand
CGGCTCAGGACTGGGAACCATCCGGTGGGTGGTCGAGCGGACCTTCGCCTGGCTAAACCAGTTCAAACGGCTGCGCATCCGCTACGAACACCGCGCCGATCTCCATCAAGGTCTGCTCGATCTGGCATGCAGCCTCATCTGCCTGCGCCGACTCCGAACCTCATTCTGAAACCGTCAGTAAGCGAAGTGCGCCGCTTCGCAGGGCAATCGCGGACGCACATCGTCATCAGTGGGCCTTCTTCATCCTGAAGCCGCAGCTCAAAGCGGGTGAACCAGCAGAGGTGAGCACTGCGCGTTTTTCACCCTGCCTCGCGCATTTGAAGCGTTAGGACGGCTTTGACTAGCTGGCCTGCGCGAAGAGGGCAGCAGCGGAGTTTGCGCAGGATGCGCTAGGTTTTCAGTACGGCATTGGCGCGCTCGCTGGGACCGCGGAGCTTGGCGTGGGCGGAGTTGGCTGTCTTCTGTGACTGGGGCTTGCCTCGGCCCTTGTAGGGCACCAGTACGCGTGGACCTGCACCGACGTAGGCCTTGTCGGCCAGCGCGATGAGTCCGCAGGCGTGCAGTCGGCGGATGAGGCCCCAGATTCGGGTCGCCTTGAGGTCGTGCACCGAACCGGGCAAGGAGCCGGAGGTCCACAACGGGGTGCCGTCCGGGGCGGCGATGACCTGGATGTTCATGCCGTGCATCGTGTGTTTGCCGGAGTAGTGGGGCCGGTCGGCGGCTACTCGGTCGATGGGGATGAGCGTGCCGTCCAGCACGACGAAGGCGTATCCGGCGCGCTTGGCCGTGCGAAGCGCCTGATCGAGGGTGGGTGAGCGTTAGGCGAGCAGGGTGACGGCCGCGCGGACGTAGCGCCGGGCGGTGGCCGTGCCGATGTCGAACCCTGCGGCGATCTGGGCGAATGTCTCACCTTTGCGCAGGTAGGCCAGGACAAGGAGGGCTTGCCGGCCGGGGTTGGGTCTGCGCCGGGACGAGTTGATCGTGGCTCGGTGACGGCGGATCACGCCGGCGAGGTAGGTCAGGGTCCGGGGTGACAACGGCAGCGCAGCACGATAGGACAGCACACGAGCCTCTGGTGTGATGGTTGATCTCGGTCGACACCCCTTCTACTAGTGTGGTGCGTGTCCATCCCCTGAAAGCCCCGCTGACCGGCGGGCTTGGCGACGATGTACACCACGATGCCCAGCACCTGCCGTGCCCAGAGCACCAACCGTCCGGCGAAACCTTGGTCGGCGAACACCACCCGGCAGCGGCCGCTCAAGTACAGCCCCAGCAGCATGGTGGTGGCACCGGCGCGGTCCTGCACGCCGGCCGGGCGCACCATCACCGCCAACAGCAGACCGAGCGTGTCGGTGACCACGAACCGTTTGCGGCCGTTGATTTTCTTGTTCGCGTTGTAGCCGCGACTGTCACGGCCAACGGTGTCGGCGCCCTTGACGCTTTGGGAGTCCAGCACCGCCGCCGACGGCTCGGCCTGGTGGCCGGCCTCCTTGCGGGCCCGCCGGCGCAGCACGTCCACGATCTGCTGGGTCACTCTTTGGTCTTCCCAGCGTACGAAGTGCCAGTAGACGGTCTGCCAGGGCGGGAAGTCGGCCGGTAGTTGCCGCCATGAGCAGCCGGTACGCACCACGTACATGATCGCGTCCACGACCTCGCGTCGTGGATGCTTGTCGGGGCGGCCGTCCCAGTGTGGCGCGGGAAGCAGTGGCTCGATCAGCGCCCATTGCTCATCGGTCAGGTCAGAGGGGTAAAAACCGGTCTCGTGTCATGCCTTACCCATACCCACCTGGCACAACAGACCAATGATCACCTCTCAAACACCTACTTACAGGGCCTTTGACGCTGGGCTTCGACCCCGCCCGTTTCCAGACGAAACCGCCAGCCTGCTACCGGCCCTCCTGGCAGCTACCCGGACCGGACTCACACCGGCGAGCGACGACGAGCTTACGAACAACAAGATGAGCCGCTACGTCACGGCTTCATCTCCTGTTCTGCTGGGCGCACGAAAAAGGGTCAATATTTCTTGGCTATCTTCGCCCTATTAGATGGAAACTCGCCGTTACCAAACCTCCATTGCCGCACGAAGCGACGATCGTCATGGGATATAGCATAACGCAGCGCATTGAGATCTTGGCTTGGCTCGCGCCCAAGTTGACTTTCTAACTTCTCATGAAGTTGGCCGTATGCAACGTATGCTTTATCAGGATATCCGCCAAAATAATAGGCGCACATGAGATGACCCCAGCCATGCTCACGAAGAGGATCCTGATCGATAACCGAAAGGATATCGGAGATAAGTTCCATAGAGTACCCGAGAGCTAGTTTCGCTTCTATCAAGCGCTCTTGCGCCACTAGACTGAGTTCGGCGAACTTATCGAATCGTGCCCGCAACCTCGCAGAAGCACGACAGTCCTGACCTACCGACCCCTTCCACAATTGAATGGCCAGACCGAGCTCGATGATAACATCGGGGTACGATCCCCTGCGCAGTGCCTGGAAACCTCTATCCGCTAACCAGGCGAAACGATGAACGTCCACATCACCGGGGTCAACAGTTAGGCGGTAGCCACTGCCACTGCCACCGCGCAGCGTTGCCAGGCAATCCCCCAGTGAGGGGTCGGCCGCCCGTAGCTGGCGACGCAACTGAGATACGTACAACCGCAGGTTCTTGGCTGCGGACGCCGGCGGTGGGTCATCCCAAAGCGCCAGCACCAGGCGTTCGAAGGGAACAGCGTTTCCCTTCTCGAGGAGAAGTGCCGCCAAGACACCTCGGACCATTGGGGACGATACATCCACAACTCCCCTAGCCGCATGGATCTGCACTGCACCCGACAGTTGAAAACGCACTCGTCCCCCGCTGCAGACGTACACATTACTTCTACCGCAATCTACTTATAAAGTAACTATTATCAATGCTAATGTCAACTCGCATTGGCAATCAAACCCAATCAATTGTCTAGGCTGGCACGAACACTCAGTGGCTCTACGTGAACATCTGACTACAGGATCCATGTCTGGTGGATATAGCTGAAGGCGCTTACGCCGCTAGTTTTCCAGCCGTACTTAGTGATCTCTGTTGCCTTGTCGCTGGTAATGGGCTCGGCGAGCACGTGTCTGGTGGCGTATGCACCACGCTGACCAATGCCGGATATGATGCTCATCGATGGATGGCCGGGTGAGCGATGCGAACAGCTGATGGATCCCATTAGGGCCTGTTCTGAGTTCAGATCGTGAGGTTGTGCTGCGCGGTGCCGTCCGGCCCTGGTAGGCGAAGGGGTATGACGCGTGGTGACCTCACCGATGATGAGTGGGCCTTGGTCCAGCGGTATCTGCCGCTGGGTGAGCGGGGGCCGATCCCGGATCTGCGGCGGCAGTTCAACGCCGTGATGTGGAATTTCCGCGTCGGCGGTCCGTGGCGGGACCTGCCTGCCGAGTACGGCTCATGGTCTACGGTCTATGACCGTTTCCGTTCGTGGGCGGTCGCGGGCGTCTTGCAGAACCTGATGGAGGCTATGATCGGTGAGGCCGCCGCCCGCGGGCAGGCGGACCTGGACCTGGTCAGCGTGGACTCCACGACGGCTCGCGCTCATCATCACGCCGCGGGGATGGCACTCGATCCGGTGCTGCTGCAGGAGTTGGAGAAGGCGGCCGAGGAGGAAAGGGTCTGTCCAGTTAACGGCTCTGGCACGAATCCGGTGGTGACGGAGTGTGCGGGCTGGCAAGGTGATCTTGGTGTGCCTCGAAAGTCTTGAAGATGCTGTTCCCGCAGTTGGCCGACGTGGTCCTTGAGCAGGTGATCATAGAGCAGCAAGTCGTGCGGGTACGGGCCCGAACACGATCGGTAGCGGCATCCTGCCCCGACTGTGGGGTCCCGGCCCGGCGAGTGCATGCCTACCACACGCGGCGTCTTGCTATCCCATCCTCGGGGAGAGGGAACTGCGGGCGCTGCGTCCCAGCCTTCTTCAGACGTGGTTGCACGGTCTTCAGAAGAAGCTCGCCCCGAACTACGTCCGGACCGTCTTCGCTCACCTGTCCGCGCTTCTGAACGCCGCCGTGGATGACGGGGTGATCCCCAAGAATCCCTGTCACGCGGGATCGGTGAAGCCGCCGAGAGCGGAGTCCAAGAAGATCACGCCGTGGTCGGTGGAGCAGGTGAAGACCGTCGCCGGTGCCGTGGCACGACGTTACGAGGTGATGGTCCAGGCGGCTGCGACGCTCGGGCTCCGTCAAGGTGAGGCGTTCGGCCTGGCCGTCGAGGACATCGACCTGGCGGCCGGAGTCCTCCATGTACGGCGGCAGGTCAAGATGCTGAACGGCCGTCAGATGCTCTTCGCACCGCCCAAGGGCGGCAAGGTCCGTGATGTTCCCCTGCCGGAGAGCCTTGCCCTGCGCCTCTCCGATCACCAGCTGGCCTTTCCACCGGTCGAGATCACGTTGCCCTGGCGGATGCTGGAAGGGCCGCCGCACTCGGCAGAGCTGATCTTCACGACCAGGCTGCACAGCCTGATCGATCGGACCGAGTTCAACCGCTTCGTCTGGAAGCCGACCCTGATCAAGGCGGGCATCCCGACGACCCGCGAGAACGGCTTCCACATGCTCCGCCACCACTTCGCCTCGGTGCTCCTGGAGCGGGGTGTGTCCATCAAGGCCGTGGCCGACTTCCTCGGGCACGCGGACCCCGGATTTACCCTACGGACCTACACGCACCTGATGCCCTCCAGCGAGGACCGCATGAGGCAGGTCATCGAAGATGCGTGGGCGACGGGCCGATGTGCCCTGGATGTGCCCTGAGAGCCCCACCAAACGAGATCACCACAGGTCAGAAGCCCGGCGGCTCAGAACATCGAGATGTGCACGTGGTCGATGTGGTTGGCGGTGTTGCCGCCGCGGTTGGACATCATCCGCCAGCCGGCGCCGGTGCGGACGTCGTAGTAGCGCTGCTGCCAGATGATGTACATGACCCCGTACTTCTGGCCGTTGTCGATGGCCCACTGGGCGAGGCGGTTGCCGCGGTCGAGGGCCTCGGCGGTGGGGACGCGGCCGCCGGTGCTCATCATGAAGTCGCAGGCCCGGCCGCTGCCGTGGTCGCCGGGGTCCCCGGGGCGCAGGCAGCCGTAGCCGTAGGGCATGGGGAAGTTCTGCAGCACCGTGTTGCGCATGGTGATCGTGCGGGGGGTCAGCCCGCCGCTGCCCGAGGGGGTCTGGAAGCCGTACTTGGCCAGCAGTCTCTCGATCCTGATCCGCTGGGCCTTGAGGTCGGCGATGTCCTTCTTGAGCTTGACGATCTTCGCGTCGGCGGCCTCCTCGGCCGTCTTGGCCCTCTTGATGAGCCGCTTGACGCGGTTGAGCTGGTTGGCGCGGTAGCTGGCGAGGTAGGAGGTGGTCACGGCCCGGTTCAGGGCGTGGGAGGCGTCACCCTGCATGGCGAGCAGGCCGCCCTCGCTCAGGGCGCCGCCCATGTAGCTGGCCTGGGCGAACCGTACGACGTCGCTCTTGGCGGTGGCCAGGGCCCGCTTGAGGCTCCTGGCGTTGGAGGTGGCCTTGCTGGCCTGGACCCGGGTCTCCTCCAGGCTCTGCACCTGGCCGCGGTAGTTCTTGTTGAGCTGCGCGGCCTCCCGGGTGAGCTTCCTGAGCTCGACCTCGGGGTTGGGCCGTGCGGCGCGGTCGGGGGCGGCGCCCGCCGACACCGGGGTCAGGAGCAGCGCGGCGAGCACGCCGGCCAGCACGGCTGGGCGAGTCGGCCTCACGCTTCGCTCACCTCCAGGGCCCCTCGCGGACGGAGCGAAACTATAGGAGACGATCTTGAAGCTCGCCACCGGAACGGAGGAAGTCACACACCAATGACGAACTATCTACCACTTTAGAGTGATTTAACCAAAATAAGACTACATATCAGGCTTCACTCAAGTGAATCCTCGCACAGCGCGCCCCAGCACGCGCACGGATCCGGGATTCCCCCTCTTGCCACCGGAGACAGAACATGATTCGGTTCAGAGGGGCCGGGGGTCTTGTGGCCCCCCTTCCGGCGGATGACACTTGTCCAAGCAAGCATTCGCTCAAAATTTGACTCTGGCCCGCCCACCAGGAGGCTTCACATCATGCGTCAGCACGACACGCTCTTCATCGGGGGCGACTGGGTGGCCCCCGCCGGGACCGGCACCATCGACGTCGTCTCCCCGCACACCGAGGAGATCGTCGGCCGGGTGCCCGACGGCACCGCCGCCGACATGGACCGGGCGGTGGCCGCGGCCCGCCAGGCGTTCGACCACGGCCCGTGGCCCCGGATGACGATGCCCGAGCGCGCCGCCGTCGTCGGCAGGCTCGCCGAGCTCTACGCGGCCCGCCAGGGCGAGATGGCGGAGATCATCACGGAGGAGATGGGATCCCCGATCACCTTCTCGCAGATGGCGCAGGCCCCGCAGCCGCTGGGCATGCTCCAGTACTACGCCGAGCTCGGCAAGACCTTCCCCGTCGAGGAGGAGCGCCCCGGCACGTTCGGCACGGTGACCGTGCGCCGCGAGCCGGTCGGCGTGGTCGCCGCCGTGGTCCCGTGGAACGTCCCGCAGTTCGTCATCATGATCAAGCTTGCCCCCGCCCTGGTCGCGGGCTGCACGGTCGTGGTCAAGCCCGCGCCCGAGACACCGCTCGACTCCTACCTCCTGGCCGAGATGATCAAGGAGGCGGGCATCCCCGACGGCGTCGTCAACATCGTCGCGGCCGGGCGCGAGGCGGGCGAGCACCTGGTCTCCCACCCGGGGGTGGACAAGGTCGCCTTCACCGGTTCCACCGCCGCCGGGCGCCGCATCGCGGCCATCTGCGGCGAGCAGCTCAAGCGCTGCACCCTGGAGCTGGGCGGCAAGTCCGCGGCGATCATCCTCGACGACTGCGACCTGCCCTCGGCCATGGGCTTCCTGTCGATCGCCTCGATGATGAACAACGGCCAGGCCTGCGTCGCCCAGACCCGCATCCTGGCCTCGCGCAACCGCTACGACGAGGTCGTGGACGCGGTCGCGTCGATGGTGCGCGGCATGCGGGTCGGTGACCCGTCCGACCCGGCGACCGGCATCGGCCCGCTGGTGGCCAAGCGCCAGCAGGAGCGGGTCGAGGGCTACATCAAGATCGGCATCGACGAGGGCGCCAAGCCGGTCGTCGGCGGGCTGGACCGGCCGCACGACCGCGGCTGGTACGTGGCCCCGACCGTCTTCGCCGGTGCCACCAACGAGATGCGCATCGCCCGCGAGGAGATCTTCGGCCCGGTGCTGACGGTCATCCCGTACGAGGACGAGGCCGACGCGGTCCGGATCGCCAACGACAGCGACTACGGGCTGGCCGGGACGGTGTGGACCGCCGACGCCGAGCGCGGTATGGACATCGCCCGCCGGGTGCGCGCGGGCACCTACGGCGTCAACTTCTACATGATCGAGAACAGCTCGCCGTTCGGCGGCTTCAAGGGCAGCGGTCTCGGCCGCGAGCTGGGCCCCGAGGGGCTCGCCTCCTACCTGGAGTACAAGTCGATCGCCCACATGTGAGACGGCTCCCGGTGTGACGCTCCGGGGCCGGACCGGGCCGGACCGGGTCGGACCGGGCACCCGCCGGCCCGGCCCCGGAGCGCTCCCGCGGGAACACCGGCCGGACGGGCGGTCCTGCCCGCCCCCGCGACGCTGGGCGACCGTCCGGTCACAAGAAGTATGTCCCATGGCGACCGTCGAGCCGTGTTCCGTACCCGGTGGACTTCTCCTGGGGGATTTCATCCGTCCCCTATGGGGGGACGTGTTTTCACCCGTCGTGGCGGGAGATGACCGACAGTGTCTGCCGGGCGATCTCGAACTCCTCGTCCGTGGGGATCACCGCGACCCGGACCCTCGCGCCGTCGGGTGAGACGACCGTGTCGCCCCGCTCGTTGCGGGCCGGGTCGACGGCGACGCCCAGCGCCTCCAGGCCGGCCAGCGCCCTGGCCCTGACCGGGGCGGAGTTCTCCCCGACGCCGCCGGTGAAGGCGATGACGTCGACCGTGCCCAGGACCGCGTAGTAGGCGCCGACGTACTTGCGCAGCCGGTGGCAGTAGACCGACATGGCCAGCTCGGCGTCCTCGTCTCCCGCCTCCACCCGCTCGGTCACGGCGCGCATGTCGTTGTCCCCGCACAGGCCGAGCATGCCGCTGCGCCGGTTGAGCAGCTCGTCGATCTCGTCGAGGGACATCTCCCCGGTGCGCGCCAGGTACAGGACGGCCGCCGGGTCCAGGTCGCCGCTGCGGGTGCCCATCACCAGCCCCTCCAGCGGCGTCATGCCCATGGAGGTGTCCACGCACCGCCCGGCGGAGACCGCCGAGGCGCTGGCGCCGTTGCCCAGGTGCAGCACGATCACGTTCGCGTCCGGGTCGCCGGCCAGGCGGGCGGCCTCGCGGGAGACGTAGGCATGCGAGGTCCCGTGGAAGCCGTAGCGCCGCACGCCCAGGCGCCCGGCGAGCTCGCGGTCGATCGCGTACGTCGAGGCGGCCGGCGGGATCGTCGCGTGGAAGGCGGTGTCGAAGACCGCGACCTGCGGGAGGTCGGGGCGCAGGCGCCGGGTGACCTCGATGCCGGCCAGGTTGGCCGGGTTGTGCAGGGGGGCGAGCGGGACGAGCTCTCGGATCCCGGCGACCACCTCGTCGGTGATGGGCGTGGGCTCGGTGAAGGCCGTGCCGCCGTGCACCACCCGGTGCCCGATCGCGGCCAGTTCCGGGGAGTCGAGCCCCAGGCCCTCGGCGGCGAGCCGCTCGGCGACGGTCTCCAGCGCCGCCTCGTGGTCGGGCACGGGCGAGCCGTCCTCGCCGATGCGCTCCACCGTGCCGGAGGCCAGCCGCTCGGCGCCCTCCAGGAGCCGGTACTTCACCGAGGACGACCCCGAGTTGAGGACGAGCACCCGTGCGGGTCCGCCCGCCCGGTCCCGGTCCCCGTCCCGGCCGTCGCGCCCCGGGGATCCGGGGGATCCGGGGGACGCGGGGGACGCGGGGGACGCGGGGGACGCGGGGGACGCGGTCCGGTCGTCGTGGTCGCTCACGGGTTGACCTCCTGTGCCTGGACGGCGGTGATGGCGACGGTGCTGACGATGTCGGTGACCAGGGCGCCGCGCGACAGGTCGTTGACCGGCCTGCGCAGTCCCTGCAGGACGGGGCCGACCGCCACCGCCCCGGCCGAGCGCTGCACGGCCTTGTAGGTGTTGTTGCCGGTGTTGAGGTCCGGGAAGATCAGCACGGTCGCCCTTCCCGCGACCCGCGAGCCGGGGAGCTTGGCGGCGGCCACCCGGGCGTCCACCGCCGCGTCGTACTGGATGGGTCCCTCGACCAGCAGGTCGGGCGCGCGCTCGGCGACCAGGGCGGTGGCGGCGCGGACCTTGTCGACCTCGGCGCCCCTGCCGGACTCACCGGTGGAGTACGACAGCATCGCGATCGCGGGCTCGACGCCGAACCGCCTCGCCGTGCGGGCCGAGGAGATCGCGATGTCGGCGAGCTGCTCGGCGTCCGGGTCGGGGTTGATCGCGCAGTCGCCGTAGACGAGCACCCGGTCGGCCAGGCACATGAAGAACACCGACGAGACGATCGAGGTGTCCGGGACCGTCCTGATGATCTGGAAGGCGGGCAGGATCGTGGCGGCCGTGGTGTGGGCGGCGCCGGAGACCATGCCGTGCACCAGGCCCCGGTGCAGCATCATCGTGCCGAAGAAGTTCACGTCGGCGACCACGTCCATGGCCAGCTCGGGGGTGACGCCCTTGTGCGCCCTCATCTCGGCGTACTCGCGGGCGAAAGACTCGCGCAGCGGCGAGGTCAGGGGGTCGGCGACGTTCACGCCGGACAGGTCCAGGCCGAGGTCGCCGATCCGGCGGCGCACCACGTCCTCGCGGCCCAGCAGGGTGATGTCGACGATGCCGCGCCGCAGCAGGACGTCGGCGGCCCGCAGGATCCGGTCCTCCTCGCCCTCGGGCAGCACGATGTGCCGCCGGTCGGCGCGGGCCCGCTCCAGCAGCGTGTGCTCGAACATCATCGGGGTGACCCGCCGCGAGCGGGTCAGCTCGATCCGGTCGGCCAGGGCCGCGGTGTCCACGTGGGCCTCGAAGTGCCCCAGGGCCGTCTCGATCTTGCGGGGGTTGTCGGCGGTGAGCCGTCCCTCCAGGCCCGCCAGGGTGGTCGCGACCGTGAAGCTGTCCGCCTCCGCGGCGAGGACCGGGACGCCCGGCGCCAGGCGGGCGGTGAGCGCCCGCACCGCCTCGGTGGGTCTCTCCCCCAGGGTGAGGACCACCCCGGCGGGGCGCGCCGTGCCGGCGGCCTCCACGGCGAGCGAGGCCAGCAGCAGGTCCGCGCGGTCGCCGGGCGTGATCACCAGCGCGCCGTCGGTCAGGTGCTCCAGGAAGACCGGGAGCGTGGCCCCGCCGAAGACGAACCCGAGCACGTCGCGCAGGAGCCCGTCCTCGTCGCCCTGGACCGTCTCGGCGTCCACGGCGTGCATGACCTGTCCGACGGTCGGCGCCGAGAGCGAGGGGCGCTCGGGGATGGCGTAATGGGGCACCGGCAGGTCGCACTCGATGACCGTGCCCTCCGGCACCCGGTTGGCGATCACCGCCAGCACCGTGCAGCCGAGGTCGGAGAAGACCTGGTGGCCGGTACGCATCTCGGTGGCGATCTCCTCGGCGTCGTCGCCGTGCGCGCCCACCACCACGATCACCGGGGCGCCGAACTCGGAGGCCAGGCGGGCGTTGAAGGCCAGCTCGCGGGGCAGGTCGTCGGTGTCGAAGGAGCTGCCCAGCACCAGCAGCGCGTCACACTCGCGCTCCAGGGTGTGGAACCGGGCGACCAGCCGGCCGATGAGCTCCTCGGCGCCCTTCTCGGCGTAGATCTCGGCGGCGTCCTCGGCGGTCACCCCGGTCGCCGAGGCCGTGGGACGGTACCTGCGCCGCAGAAGTTCCAGGATGCGGTCCTCACCGCCCGCCGTGATCGGGCGGAACACCCCGACGCGGTCGGCCCGCCGGGTGAGCAGCTCCATCAGGCCGAGTTCGACGATCTGCCTGCCGTCTCCCCGGCCGAGCCCCGCCACGTAGATGCTCCGCATGAACCCTCTCCACCTCTTCGCGCCGTCGCGTTCCGCCCCGCCGGCCGCCGGGACGCCGATCCCCGGTGGGCCGGTCGTCAAGAGGAGTAAACACCGTCCCGGGGGCGGGACCGGGCGGAGGCCCACTCCCCGATGCGGCGGACCAGCCCGGGGGTCGCCGCGTTCTCGGCGTGGCCGTACCCGGGCTCGACCCACAGTTCCCTGGGCTCGCCCGCGGCCTCGTGGAGCTGGTGGGCGTGCTCCAGCGGGAAGAAGCCGTCCGCGTCGCCGTGCACGATCAGCAGCGGCACCGGCGAGATCTTCGCGACCGCCTCGTACGGCGCCAGCGGCAGCGGGTCCCACACCCCCTTCATGATCCGCGTGCGCTTGCCGAGGCGCGCGGCCAGCCGCCCGGCCGGTCGCTCGATGGCCCAGTGCACCTGGCGCATCGGCCGGGTCCCCCGGTAGTACCAGCGCGCGGGCGCGCTCACCGAGACCACCGCGTCCACCCCGCCGAGCATCCCGGCGTGCCGCAGGACCACCGCCCCGCCCATGGAGAACCCGACGGTCACCACCCGGCGGTAGCCGATCGTCCTGGCGTGCCGCACCGCCGCCTCCACGTCCCAGATCTCCAGGTCGCCCACGGTCGACTCCCCCGCCGAGCGGCCGTGCCCCCGGAAGTCGAACGCGAGCACCCCGCCGAATCCGCTCAGCACGTGGGCGATCCGGCGGTTGGGGCGTCCGCGCAGCGAGCCGGTGAATCCGTGGGCCAGTACGATCCCGAGGTCGCCCGCCCCGCGCGACGGGGTGTGCGCGGCGTCGATCCGCAGGTCGTCGCGGGTCCTGAGCGTCACGGGGAAGGTCGGCGCGAGAGGCATGGGTCGAGCTTAGGAGAGATCCCTCCCGGCGGGTTCACGGCTCCCCGAGGGCGAAAAAGGGCACCCCGAGGGGCGAAAAAGGGGACGGGAGGGGCGAACCGGTGCACTTCATGTGCTGAAGACGTGAAGAGCGATTGTCCGGATCAACTAAAATAGGAGGGCCGCACGGTCCGCGGCAAGCCTCCACGATCACAGAGTGAGACTCCATCATGCCTTTGAACAGCCGCGACGACCTGCGGAACATCGCGATCATCGCGCACGTCGACCACGGCAAGACCACTCTCGTGGATGCCATGCTCTGGCAGTCCGGCGCCTTCCGCGTCAACCAGGACGTGGACGACCGTGTCATGGACTCCAACGACCTCGAGCGCGAGAAGGGCATCACCATTCTCGCGAAGAACACCGCCGTCAAGCACGGCGGCATGACGCTCAACATCATCGACACCCCCGGTCACGCCGACTTCGGTGGCGAGGTCGAGCGCGGCCTGTCGATGGTCGACGGCGTGGTGCTGCTCGTCGACGCCTCCGAGGGCCCGCTCCCGCAGACGCGGTTCGTGCTGCGCAAGGCGTTCGCCGCGAAGATGCCGGTCATCCTCTGCATCAACAAGGTCGACCGTCCCGACGCGCGGATCAAGGAGGTCGTGGACGAGGTCTACGAGCTCTTCATCGACCTGGACGCCACCGAGGAGCAGATCGACTTCCCGATCGTCTACGCCTCGGCCAAGGCCGGCCGCGCCTCGCTCAACCGTCCCGAGGACGCCGGCATGCCGGACTCCGAGGACCTGGAGCCCCTGTTCGACGTCATCAAGAACACGATCCCGGCGCCGGTGTACGACCCCACGGCCCCGCTGCAGGCGCACGTCACCAACCTGGACGCCTCGTCCTACCTGGGCCGGATCGCGCTCTGCCGCATCCACCAGGGCACCATCAAGAAGGGCCAGCAGGTCGCCTGGTGCCGCACCGACGGCTCCATCCAGCGGGTGAAGATCACCGAGCTGCTGATGACCGACGCGCTGGAGCGCAAGCCCGCCGAGGAGGCGGGTCCCGGTGACATCATCGCGATCGCCGGCATCCCGGACATCATGATCGGTGAGACGCTGGCCGACCCCGAGGACCCGCGCCCGCTGCCCCTGATCACGGTCGACGAGCCCGCGATCTCCATGACCGTCGGCACCAACACCTCGCCGCTGGTCGGCCGGGTCAAGGGTTCCAAGGTCACCGCCCGCATGGTCAAGGACCGGCTCGACAAGGAGCTCGTCGGCAACGTGTCGCTGCGGGTCCTGCCGACCGACCGTCCCGACGCCTGGGAGGTCCAGGGCCGTGGCGAGCTGGCGCTGGCCATCCTGGTCGAGCAGATGCGCCGCGAGGGGTACGAGCTGACCGTCGGCAAGCCGCAGGTGGTCACCAAGGTCATCGACGGCAAGGTGCACGAGCCGGTCGAGCGGGTGACCATCGACTGCCCCGAGGAGTACCTCGGGGCGATCACCCAGCTCCTGGCCGTCCGCAAGGGCCGCATGGAGCACATGACCAACCACGGCACCGGCTGGATCCGGATGGAGTTCGTGGTCCCGGCCCGGGGCCTGATCGGCTTCCGTACCGAGTTCCTCACCGAGACGCGCGGCACCGGCATCGTCAACCACGTCTTCGAGGACTACGAGCCCTGGTTCGGCGAGCTGCGCACCCGCAACAACGGCTCGCTGGTGGCCGACCGGCCGGGCCCGGTGACCCCGTTCGCCATGCTGAACCTGCAGGAGCGCGGCGTCCTGTTCGTCCAGCCGACCACCGAGGTGTACGAGGGCATGATCGTCGGCGAGAACTCGCGTTCCGACGACATGGACGTCAACATCACCAAGGAGAAGAAGCTCACGAACATGCGCTCCTCGACGAGCGACACGACGGAGACGCTGATCCCGCCGCGCCAGCTCTCGCTGGAGCAGGCGCTGGAGTTCATCCGCGAGGACGAGTGCGTGGAGATCACCCCGGAGCACGTCCGGATCCGCAAGGTCGTGCTCGACGCCTCGACCCGCGCCCGGACCACCGCCCGCGCCAAGCGGACCAACTAGCCCGGCGAACCCGGCGGCCGGTCGACCGGCTCCCGTAGGACACGGGGCGCCGTCCCTTCGGGGGCGGCGCCTTCGCCGTTCCCGGACCGCCGCATCGACCCCGGGTAACGGACAGGTGACCCTCCGTCTGATACTCATGGAAGGAGAACCGTCGCGGTTCCCCGGCGTCGTGGTCCTCGGCGTCGCGGAGGGGGCGGCGGCACGGGATTACGCGGTTACGGGGGATCTCATGCTTCATCCTGCACGCCATCTGGCACTGGCCGTCGCGATCTGCGCGGGTACGGCCACCGTCTCGTCGATCACCGTCTCGTCGATCACCGCCTCACCGGCCGGTGCCGCGTCGGCCGGCGCCTTCCCGGCGGCCGTCATGCCGGCGGGCGTCGTCGTGGCCGGTTCGCCCGCCCCGCCCCCGCCGGGGTCACCGGCGCCGCCCTCTCCCCCGGCCTCCCCGGGGGCGCCACGCCCGCCCGCGCCGCCGGCCTCCCCGGGAAGCCCCTCCTCCCCGGCGACGGGTTCCCCCGGAGCGGGCAGCACGGCGGCCGCCCAGGTCAAGGGGGTGAAGGGCGAGAGTCTCGGGGCGCTCGTCGTGGAGGAGATGGGGCCGGGCAGGACCAGGCTCACGTTCACCGTCAGCGGGCTGACCCCGGGCTACCACGGCTTCCACGTGCACACCAAGGGTGTCTGCGACGCCACGTCCAAGGACCCCGCGACCGGGAGCCCCTTCTTCAGCGCGGGCCCGCACTTCAGCCTCGGCCCCGGCGATCACCCGGGCCACGCGGGCGACCTGCCAGACCTCCTGGTCGGAAGGGACGGCGAGGGCGGGGCGATCGTCATGACCGACCGCTTCACGGTGGCCCAGCTCCTGGACCGCGACGGCAGCGCCATCATCGTGCACGCGCTGGCCGACAACCAGGCCAACGTCCCCGAGCGCTACGCCGAGGACGGGCCCGACGCCACCACCCGCGCGACCGGCGACTCGGGGGGCCGTGTCGCCTGCGGTGTGATCACGAGGCGTTAGCGGCACCCGGCCCGGGGTTGGGGGCTTTGCCCGTCCGGACGTGACGGGGCCTTGGCCCGCCGGGGCGGGGCGGGCCTCATCTGACGTTCGGGCCGCGCCAGCTGAACGTCAGCGCGCTCAGCAGCAGACCGGCCAGGCACCAGGCGCCGAGCACCAGGGCGACCCGGTCGAGCTCCCAGCTCCCCGCCGGTTCGACGCGGGCGAACGCCTCCGGCAGGAAGACCGAGCGCAGGCCCTGCGTCATCCACTTCAGCGGGAACAGCGCGGCGGTGTTCTGCATCCAGAGCGGGAGCTGGTTGAAGGGGAAGAAGACCCCCGAGATGAACTGCAGCACCAGGAACGGCGGTGTCACGATCGCCGAGGCCGAACGGCTGTTGGGAATGAGCGCGGTGAAGGCGATCGCCAGCAGCGAGCAGGCCACCGCGCCCAGGAAGAGCACCCAGAGGAGGGTGAGCCAGGCGGTGAGGGTGGCGGGCAGCGGGAGCCTGAAGAGCGCGAGTGCCACCCCGAGGAGGATCACCGTCTCGATGACGCCGGTCACCGCGACACGGACGATCTTGCCGATGAAGTACGCGGACTTGGGCATGGGCGAGCAGGCCAGCCGCCGGATCGTCCCGGTGTCCCGCTCGATGGCGATGTTGATGGCCAGCCCGGTGAAACTGACGCTCATCACCCCGCTGGCGATGATCCCGGCGATGAACACCTGCTTGAAGTCGACCGTCGTCCCCTCCACCGTCCCGGAGAAGATCGACCCCAGCACGACCAGCAGCATGATCGGCAGGGCGAGGGTGAAGATCAGCGACTGCCGGTTGCGGAAGAACGACTTGAGCTCGACCTTCGACCGCGCGACCGAGGCGCGCCAGATCCCGGGACGCGCGGGCGGCACGGGCGGCGCCGGAGACGCCGGGGACGCGAGGGCCATCGAGGACGCCGGGGACGCCGGGGACGCCGGGGACGCCGAAGACGCGGGGGCCGACGGGGACGCCGGAGAGGCGAGGCCTGCCGTGGACGCCGGAGGCACCGAGGTCGCGGGGGGCGCGGGGGGCGCGGCCGTTTCGGCGGGGATGCCGGTGGCGTGGTGTTCCGTCGTCATCGGGCGTCCTCTTCCCGGTCCTTGATGAGCTGGAGGTAGACCTCTTCGAGCGTCGGCCGGTGGACGCGCAGCTCGTCGAGCTCCCCCACGCCCGCCGCGTGGGCCCAGGGCAGCAGCGCGGCCAGGGTCTCCGTCGGCCGGTGGGTGTGAACCCTCACCTTCCCCGCCTCCTCGTGCGCCTGCGAGCCGGGCGGCAGCGGGGGGAGCGGGAGGCCTTCGAGCGCGCCCGAGGCGGCGAAGCCGACCACCGACCGGCCCGTCCTCCTGCCGCCCAGCTCCGAGATCGGCCCCGTCTCCACGATCCTCCCGGCGACGATGATCGCGGCCCGCTGCGCGAGCGCCTCCACCTCGTCCAGGTAGTGCGTGGTCAGGACGGTGGTCTTGCCCCGGTCGGCGAAGTGCCGCACCAGGTCCCACGCCTCCCGCCGGGCGACCGGGTCGAGCCCGGTCGTCGGCTCGTCGAGGAAGATGAGATCGGGGTCGCCGACCACTCCCACGGCCACGTCCAGCCTGCGCAACTGGCCGCCGGAGAGCTGCTGCGCCTGCTTGCGCCGCTGGGACGTCAGCCCGACCATGTCGATGACCTCGTCGGGCGGGAGCGGCGCCGGGTAGAAGGCGGCGAAGTGCTCGACCACCTCGCGTACCGTGAGGTCGAGGTAGGCGCCGGTCGTCTGCGGCACCACCCCGATCCGTGCCCGCCAGGAGGGGTCGTCCTCGGCGGGGTCGTACCCCAGCACCCGGACGTCTCCGCCGGTCCGGCGGCGCACCCCCTCGAGGATCTCGACCGTGGTGGTCTTGCCCGCGCCGTTCGGCCCGAGCAGCGCGAAGACCTCGCCGGAACGTACCTCGAAATCGATGCCGTCCACGACGACCGTCGAGCCGTACTTCTTTTTCAATGCATTCACATAAATTGGGCTATCAGCCTCAACAGCGGACACGGCTTACCTCTCGAACTCGACGCGCTTCCGGCGCAGCAGCAAGATCAGAACAGCAGGATTCGCCATCGTCGCCCTCATCAACGCCACTCCCTGTCGAATCGCATCTTTCGGCCCGCGTCCCCTCGTGAACCCCCGAAGTGCCCGATCGTCGCGACACGCCGGCCCCGTTCCCGGAAATCCGGCGATTCCGATTCCGATTCCGATTCCGGTTTCGTGCCGCCGCGCCGTGACCGGCGCGGCGGACGGGGACGGGCGCCCACCGCGGACCCACCGGAACGGCCCGGTCCGTGACGGGCGGGTCCGTGACGGGCGGGTCCGTGACGGGTGCCCGCCGCGGACCCGTGATGGGCCCGGCGGGGGATCCGGACGCGGAGCCCTGCCGGTCGCGGGTCAGTACCGGGGCCTGCGGCTGAGGGCCACCCCCGCCACCAGGAACAGAGCGCCGATGACCCCGGCGATCAGCGCCGCGGTGCTGTTGGCGGGGGTGGCGCTGGCCTGCATGACGGCGGTGACGACGCCCATCACCCCGCTGATGTAGCAGAAGATCGTGATGAAGATCTTGACGTTGGTGCTCATGTGCTTCCTTCGGTGGGGGGACGTCCCTCGGGGAGGGGGCCGGGAGCGGTGCCGGCTGCGGTGAAGCCCAGGAGCATCACCCAGGCGTCTGGGTCTGACCGGAACCTGTTCCAGCGATCGGCGGCGAGAGCCACCTCCTGAAAGGACAGCACACCGGAGGCCAGGAGCGGTTGCAGCCGCCCCGGGCCGAGGTGGGGGGCGAAGTCGTCCGTCGGCCGGGTGTCGTTGGTGGTGGCGAAGGGGCGGATGGTGACGTCGGTGAAACCCGCGCCGCGGAGCAGGCGGGTGAGGCGGCGGCCGATCGCGCGGTCGCCGCCGGCGGCCTGCTGGGTGACCGCGATCTTGGCGTGGATGCCGGCCAGCTCCGGGTGGACCGGGTCGGCCAGCCCCCAGCAGGAGGCGTCCACCTCGGTGATCATGATGCGGCCCCCCGGGCGGAGGATCCTGCGTGCCTCGGCCAGGGCGGGGGCCGGGTCGGAGAGGTGCTGCAGGACATACCTAAGCAGTACGTAACCCGCGCTCCCCGTCTCCATCGGCAGGTCGGCGGCGTCGGCGACGACCAGTTCCGCGCCCGCGCCCCCGGCGTGGGCGAGCAGGCCGGGATCGATGTCCACCGCGACCAGCGACAGGTCGGGAAGGGCCCGCCGCAGCCGCCTGGTGATCGCGCCCGAACCCGCGCCGACCTCGACCAGCGGACCCTTCGACGGGGTCAGGCCCAGCTCGCGGAGCAGGCACAGCTCCTCCTCGAAGGAGAGCTCCGCCTGCGCCTCCAGCCGCGCCAGCTCTCCCGCCAGGCCGCCCGCCGTGGTCGTGGCGGGATCGTACGAACCTGCGTCCGGCCTCGTGGCCGCGGAGGACGCCGGCGCGGCGAAGGACGCCGGGACCGAGGAGGTCGCCGGGATGTCGGAGGTCGCCCCGGCGGAGGAGGGCGCCGGGGCGGAGGAGGGCGCCGGGGCGGAGGAGGGCGCCGGGGTGTCGAGGGTCATCGGGGGCTCACCACCATGCGCATGCCGTGCTTGGGGCGCAGCGTCACCAGCGCCTCGGGCTCCACCGGGAAACCGGGTTCCAGCTCCAGCCGTACCGACTGCGAGACCGTCGCCAGGACCAGCGTCGCCTCGATGAGCGCCAGGTGCTGGCCGATGCAGATGCGCTCGCCGCCGCCGAACGGCAGGTACAGGTGGCTGGGCAGGTCGGCGTTCTCGAAACGGTCGGGTACGTACTCCTCGGGCCGGTCCCAGTAGCGGGGATGGCGGTGCAGCACCCACTGGCTGACGCAGACCAGCGCGCCGGGCGGTACGTGGTGGCCGTCGATCTCGTCGGCGCCGGTGGCCCGGCGCGAGATCAGCCAGACCGGCGGGTAGAGCCGCATCGCCTCCTGCACGGCCCGCCGGCAGAGCGGCAGGTCGGGCAGGTCCGCGGCCGTCGGCGGGCGGCCGCCCAGGACCCGGTCCACCTCGGCGCGGATCCTCCCGGCCTCCCCGGGGTGGCGGTCCAGCAGGTAGAAGGTCCAGGTCAGGCTCTTGGCGGTGGTCTCGTGACCCGCCATGATCAGGGTCAGCACCTGGTCGCGGAGGTCGGTGTCGCCGAGCTCACCGAGCATGCTGTCGAGCAGGGTCCCGGTGGCCTGCGGGCAGGAGCGGCGGGAGGCGATGACGGTGCGCGTGACCATGTCCAGCAGGGCGCGGGCACGTACGTAACCCCGCCGCCGGCTCTCCGTGTCCGCCGGGTCCGGGTCGGGGTCGGGGACGTAGTGGCCGATGTGACGGTTGACCGCGTCCACCGCGCGGCCGAACCCGTCACCGGCCGCGCCGAGGTCCACGTCCAGCACCGCGCGGGTCAGGATCGACAGGGTCAGCGAGGTGAGCTGGTGGTCGATCGGCTGGGACACGCCCGTCCCGGCGGCGCGCCACCGCGCCAGCAGGGCCTCGGTCTCCTCGACGATGATCCCGTCGAAGGAGGCCACCTCGCTGCGGCGGAAGGCCGGCGCGCACAGCCTGCGCTGCCGCGCCCACTCCTCGCCGTCGCTGGTGAGCAACCCGTTTCCCAGCAGCGGGCGCAGCATGTGGTCGTCGGGCGTGTTCTCCTTCGTGTAGTTCCCCACGTTGTCCTTGAGGACGTACCGGGCGAGGTCCGGGCGGTGCAGCATGAACACGGTCTCGCCGTCCGCGTCGTGCACGCTGACGTCGCCGTGGTCGCGTGCCAGGCCGGTGACGAACCCCAGCGGGTCGTTACGCATGCGTTCCATGTCCACCGGGCCCGGCGGCCCGGGGGGTGCTTTCGTGCTGACGGTCGTCACCGACACCTCCGGATGGCGTACGTAAGTATTTTCAATACGTATTCACAGGCGTCGGACATACGTATTTCTCGTCATTGATGGGACGATCCCGACCATGGGATGCTCGCAATGTAACACCACGTCGGCGACGGTATCAATGCTTACATTAATTGCCGCAAAATTAAGTCTTGGTATGCGGCGCAGGTCATGCGACAGTTCAATCAGTCACCGGCACGGAGAGCGCCGGTGAAAAACAAAGGAGAACGACATGGCACTTGCGCAGCAGGAGCGAGCGGAATTCATCAACTCCTACACCCGCACCCTGATCAACGCGTGGTCCGACGAGGGCTACTCCACCAGGCTGAGCGAGAACCCGCGTGAGGCGCTGGCCGAGTCGGGCCTGACGATCCCCTCGGGCAGCGAGGTCGTCATCGTGCGCAACATCCCCGACGGGCACGAGGAGGGCAACATGGACGTCCAGGTCGCCCTCTGGGAGAAGGGGATGGAGAGCGGCGTCTTCGAGCTCCACATCCCCGAGACCCCGGTGGTCGACGCGACCGAGCTGAGCGAGGGCGACCTGGCCGCCGTCACGGCCGGCGTGCAGGCGCCCTCCGAGTCCTGCTACTACTGCTGCTGCCCCTGCTGCTGCTGCACCTGATCGGCGGCACGGCCGGCACGGCCGGCAGAGCCGGCATCGCCGGCGGAGCGTGAGAGAAGCGTTGAAGAGGTACGGGTCCTCGGCCAGAGTCCGGTCAGGGACCCGCGAGGACGACGGGCGCCGGTCGGGGGGGTGGCCGCCCGTCGCGGGCGTGGACCCCGGTGCCGTCCGTGCATATCGAAGGAGAGTTCCACGCGTGACGGTCAGCACCCAGGTCCGCCTTCCCGCCCACATCCCCCACCCGTTCTCCCCGGCGGGGCGGGCCGACCCCTACCCCGCCTACGACTGGCTGCGTTCCCGCTCCCCGGTCCACCACGACCCCATGGCGCGGCTGTGGCTGGTGACCGGGCACGCCGACTGCGCCGCCGTCCTGCGTGACCGGGCCTTCTCCGCGAGCGCGGGCCAGCAGGGACGGGCGCGCGACGAGGACCTGCCGCCGTCGATGCTCACCACGGACCCGCCCGACCACACCAGGTTGCGCACGCCGGGCCTGCTCCTGCTGGGCCCCGCCGCGATCGCCTCGGTGGCCGAGGGGATCGCCGCCGACGTGGACGACCTCCTCGACGGCCTGGCGGCCGAGACCGTGGTCGACGCGATCGAGCGGATCGGGAGCCCGCTGGCCACCTCGGTCTTCCTGCGGCTGTTCGGGCTGGCCGAGAGCGACCGGAAGGTCTTCTCACAGCTCGCCCAGGCGGCCTCGATCAATCTGGACCCGCTGGCCGGACCGCAGGTGGCGGCACTGGGCCGGTCCGCCATGAAGGAGCTGACCCGGTTCCTCCAGGCGCACTGCGCCGCCCTGTCCTCGGACGCGGCCGGCCCGCCGAGCCCGCTGGCCGGTCTGGTCGCCGACGACCGGCTGACCGACGCCGAGACGCTCGGGGTGCTCGGGCTGGCGGTGGTCGGCGGGTGGCAGCCGCTGGCCGAGGCGATCGGCAACGCGATGTACTGGCTGCTGCCCCGGCCCGAGGCGCTGGCCGCGCTCCGTACCGGCGGGCAGGAGCTGGCGCGCACCGCCGTGGACGAGCTGCTGCGGCTGGAGGCGCCGATCCCGTTCACCGCCAGGGTCGCGCTCACGGACGTGACGCTGCCCGGCGGCGAGGTGCCCCGGGGCTCCCGGGTGCTGGCGATCGTGGCCGCGGCCAACCGGGACCCGGCCGTCTTCGACAGACCCGGCGACCTGGTGCTCGACCGTTCGCCCAACCCGCACATGGCCTTCGGCGGCGGGCCGCACTTCTGCCTGGCGGCGCAGCTCGTCCGGCAGACCGGAGCGGTGCTGCTGTCCCGGCTGGCCGAACGGTTCCCGGCCGCGTCGCTGGCCGACCCGCGGCCCGCCTGGGCCTCGACGCTGATCCCCCGGCGGCTCCGCGCCCTTCCGGTGGACCTGGGAGGCGGGGATGCGCGCTGACGTCGCCGACGTCCTCGTCATCGGAGCCGGGGTCAGCGGGCTGACCTGCGCCTCCATCCTGGACCGGGCCGGGGTGCGCACCGTCGTCCTGGAGGCCAGGCCGCGGATCGGGGGGCGGGTGCGTACCTTCCGTCCCGCGGACGGCGGGCCGTCGCTGGAGCTGGGCGCGCAGGTCGTGCACGGCGACCGCAACCCCGCCCGCGCGCTCGTGGAGACCGAGACCGCGCCGCGCCCCACCGCCGCGCGGGTGATCAGCGGCCGGGTCGGCCGCCCCATGGGGACGCTGGCCCGTACGCCGTGCCCGCCGTGGACGATGGAGGCCAGGCTGAACGCCGAGGGGGCCGCCGACGGCGTTTCCGTGAACGACTGGCTCCGCGACAACGGCGGGCCCGCGCCGGTGGCGAGCGAGTGGCTCCGCCAGATCTGGGCGACCGACCCCGACCGGCTCAGTGCCCGGGGCGTGTCCTCGGCCCAGCGGGGCGACACCGCCGGGCACGGGGAGTTCGTCGTCCCCGACGGCTTCGACCGCCTGCCGCGACGGCTCGCGCGGGGCCTTCAGGTGCACGTCGGCCGCCCCGTCGAGGTGCTCGGCTGGTCGCCGGGACGGGTCGGCGCGCGAACGGCCGGCGGGACCGTGGAGGCCGGCCGGGTGGTCGTGACCGTCCCGCCCGCCGTCGTGGCCTGCGGCACGCTCACCATCGAGGACCTTCCCGCGCACAAGGCCGAGGCCGCGCGGGAGCTGACGCCCGGGGACGGCTGCTGCGTGGTCGCGACCCTGTCCGCCCCGGCGCCGGAGACGGCGTCGGTGTTCGACGCCGACGGCGTCAGCGGCTTCGTGAGCTGCCGCGAGGGACGCCCCGAGGTGCTGATCGTGGCCAGGGACGCGGCCGCCGCCTGCGTACGGGCCGCCACCGGCCCCGACCTGGCGGCCATGCTCGTCGTGGCCCTGCCCTGGACGGCGGGGGCCCGGGTGCTGGATACCGAGGTCGCCGACTGGGGAAGCGACCCGTGGAGCCGGGGCGCGTTCACCGCGCCGCGGCTCGGCGCCGAGGGGGCTTCGGCCCGCTGGGCCGAACCGGTCGAGGACACGCTCTTCTTCGCGGGAGAGGCGACGGTCTCGGGAACGCGGCCGCCGTGGGTCCAGGGAGCGATCGTCAGCGGGACGAACGCCGCCGAACGGCTACTGAAGGCGATGGGCAGATGACGGCACCGCACTCCGGCTGGCACCTGCCGGTCTTCACCTCCGAACTGAACGCCGAGGTGACCCCCCTGGAGCTAGGGACCCGGCGGCTGGTGGCCGTGCGGGACGGGACCGGGATACGGGTCTTCGACGCCGACTGCCCGCACCGGGGCGCGCACCTGGGCTACGGGGGCCGGCTCGCCGACGGCTGCCTGGTCTGCCCCTTCCACGGCCGGCGGATCGGGCTGGGCGACACCTCCAGGCGGTTGTCGGTGGCCGAGCACCACGTGCTCGTCTCCGGCGAGGCCGTGTTCGTACGGCTCTCCGACGGCCCCGACGACGACCGCGGGTTCACCCGGGCGATCAAGGAGCTGGCCGACGGCCACCCGCTGACCGCGGCCGTGAGCAGGCCGATGGAGGCCGACCCCCTGCTGGTCGTGGAGAACGCCTTCGACATCGACCACTTCACCGAGGTGCACAAGGTGCCGAGGGTGCGGGCGATGGCGCACCGCGACGGGGACGAGGGCGAGCTGGTCATGGAGGGCGAGTTCGTCATGGGCGCCCGGCCGGGGGCGGACACCGGCGGCCCCCGGATCATCCGCTCCCGTTTCCTGGCCCGCGCCTACAGCCCCGGCGTGGTCGTCACCCTGTTCGGGCCACCGGGCCGGGAACAGGTGATCGTCACCGCGGCCGTGCCGCGGGAGAGGGGCGGGTGCGCGGTGCGGGTGGCGATCGGGGTCGGCGCCGAGCAGCGGGGGGAACTGCCGCTGCTCGTCCAGGGCAGCGAGCGGGCGCTGGACGAGGACGCGGTCATCTGGGAACGGCTGAACCCGCGGGCGGTGCCGCGCCTGGACGTCAGGGACGCGGCGGTCGTGGCCTACCGGGAGTTCTGCGCGACCTTCCGGGAGCAGGCGTGAACGGGCTGCGCGTCATCGAGTCGGGAACGGGTCCCGCGGTGCTGTGGGTGCACGGCTACACCATGGACTCCACGCTGTGGCGACCCCTGTGGGAGCTGCTCCCCGGCTGGCGTCACCTGGGTGTGGACCTTCCCGGTCACGGCGGGTCCGAGCCGCTGCGGCGCGGCCAGACGCTGCCCGCGCTCGCCCTGCGGCTGGCCGCCTTCGCCGAGGCCGAGGGGGCGCACCGGGTCGTGGGGCTCTCCTTCGGTTCCAGCGTCACGCTGCAGATGGCCCTGGAGGCGCCCGGGGTGGTGCGGAACCTGGTGCTCGCGGCGCCGACGCTCGGCGGCGCGCCCCCCGACCCCGCGGCCCGGCGCCGGTACCTGGAGCTGATGACGCTGCGCCGGGCCCGCGGCGCGCCCGAGCAGATGGCCGAGCTGTGGATGGACTCCCCTCCCGACATCTTCCGCGGCACCGAGGCGCGTCCCGCGCTGCGGGCCCGGCTGCGGGAGGTGATCGGCAGGCACTCCTGGGCCGAGCTGGACACCGGGGCGATGGCGATGCTCGGCATGCACCGGCACCCGCCCGAGGACCTCGCGCGGGTCAGGGCCAGGACGACGGTGATCGTCGGTGACTCCGACATGCCGGCCTTCACGGCCAACGCCGAGACCCTGCGCCGTAACGTCCCTGGATGCGAGGTGCGAGTGATCCCCGATTCGGCACATCTCCCCCTACTGGAACGCCCAGAAATAGCATCTGCTGCCGTATTTCAAGGGCTGTCACTACCTGAGATGGTAGGGAAAGTCAGCTGATCGTACGGGTCGAACGAGAAGTGGTAAGGGGAAGTAGCTTGTCCCTGTTGTTGGAGTTCTTCGGCCTGACAGTCCTCGCCGTGACGCACATGGACACGTCCGAGATGGCCTTCCTGTTCGGCTCCCACATGGTGAAGGCCGGTAAGCCGCATCTGGCGGTGAAGCTCCTCAGCAACGAGGCGTCCGGCGGGGAGCTGCTGGTCCACCGGGAGGACGGGATGCTGCTGCAGCGCCGCGCGTTCCGGGGGTGGGGCACCATGCCCCCGCCCGTCCCCCCGTTCGCCGTGCTGGAGGATCACTTCCTGGTGATGCGCGCCGTCGTCCTGGCCAAGGGTGACGCCACGGTGGCACTGATCGGCAGCGCCTGCTCGCCCTGCGCCGAGGTCGCGGTCTCGCTGGCCGCGCAGTCCTGGCGGCCGGTCTCGGGCCAGCTCCTCGTGGTCGACCGGGCCACCGGCCACACCCTCCCCTTCCTCACCCCGCTGGACCTGCGCGGCGACGCCCTGGACGCGGCCCGCGCGAGCGGGCTGATCGGCCTGGAGGCCGACCCCGCTCTCTGGCGCCCGGCCCGGCCGACGCTGGCCGGGCAGTCCGTCCTGGTCCGCCCGGAGCGGCTGGGCACGCCGGTGCCGATCACCGCCAGGCTCGCCCCGCCCACGCTGATCAGGCTCTGCCAGGGAGACAGCGACCGCTGCAGGCTGGAGCCGTCGGACTTCCAGGCGCACGTCTGGCCCCCGACCGCCACGGAGCTGGCCGGCGTGCCCCGCTACCGGCTGCGCATGCCCGAGTCCGGCGGCGCCGAGGCGGCCGCGGCGCTCATCGACGACCGGCTCCTGAAGGAGTTCTCATGCCCCGGCGGCTCTCGTACGGCCCTGGAACACCCTGCTGGGTCGATCACGTCACCGTCGATCCGACCGGCGCGAAACGGTTCTACGGCGACCTCTTCGGCTGGGAGTTCGTCAAGGAGAACGGCCGCGGCTACCACCTGATCACCCTGCGGGGAGAGATCATCGGCGGGCTCGGCCCCAGCCCGATGGGCCCGGCCTTCGGCTCGTCCTGGAACGTCTACCTGGCCTCCAAGGACCTCGCCCGCACCCGGGAGGAGGTCGGGCGCCTGGGCGGTCGCGTGCTGGTGGGCCCGGTTCCCGCGGGCGGCGACGGCCGCCTCTGCCTGGCCGTCGACGCCACCGGCGCGGCGGTCGGCTTCTGGGAGGGCGGCAGGGACGAGGGCGTGGTCCTGGTCGACGAGCCCGGCGCCCTGTGCGCGGCCGAGCTGCACACCCCCGCCCCGGACGCCGCCGAGGAGTTCTACCGGAACCTGTACGGCGGGACGACCCCGGTGATCCGCTCCTCTCCCCGGGGTGCCTGGGTGCCCTTCTTCGGCGCCGGGGACCCGGCGCCGGACCGGGCGGACCGGACCGACCAGGCGGACCGGGCGGACCGGACGGACCGGGCCGACCGGATGGACCGGGTCACCCGGGCGGCTCGGGCGGCCGGGGCCCGCCCGCTGGGGGACGGCCTGTTCGCCGATCCGCTGGGCGCGGTCTTCGGCCTCGCCGCGGCCCTCTCCTCCGGCGGCTCCGTCTCCTCGGTCACCGGCACCGGCACCGCCACCGATCCCGCCACCGGCCCCGCGGCCGGTTCCATCGCTCCCCGCATCGGCGGCTGAAGGAAAATGCGCATCAAAATGCGTATAAATGCGTATTAACTAATTTCATCCCTTTCTGCGAAAATTCGCTGCAGTGGTCATCGCGTGGGAAGGGAATTTCATGGCGCCTGACGTAGTGGTGATAGGCGGGGGTCCCGCCGGATCGATATCCTCGGCCCTGCTGGCGCGAGCCGGTGCCAGGGTCCGTCTCCTGGAAAGGGATTCGTTCCCGCGCTACCACGTCGGCGAGTCCATCTCCTCCTCCTGCCGCGCCATCATCGACCTCGTCGGCGTACGGGAGAAGATCGAGGCCCGCGGCTACACCGTCAAGGAGGGCCTGCTGCTGCGCTGGGGCGCCGAGCGGGACTGGACCATCAACTGGCCGGACCTCTTCGGCGACAAGGTGCGCTCCTGGCAGGTCGACCGGGCCGACTTCGACGACGTCCTGCTCAAGCACGCCGCCGAGCAGGGCGTCGAGGTGGTCCACGGGGCCCACGTGAAGAAGGTGCGTTTCGACGAGGGCCGCGCGGTGGGCGTGGACTGGGTGCTCGACGGACAGGCCCGCCGGAGCACGGCCGACTACGTGGTGGACGCCTCCGGCCGCGCCGGGGTGCTCTCCGCCCAGCACTTCCGCGACCGGACCCAGCTCGACGTCTTCCGCAACGTCGCCATCTGGGGGTACTACCAGGGCGGCGGCCTGCTGCCCAGGACCCCCCGGGGCGGCATCAACGTGATCTCCTCCCCGCACGGCTGGTACTGGGTCATCCCGCTCAGCGGCGACGTCTACAGCGTGGGCTTCGTCACCCACCAGGACAACTTCCTGGCCCGCAGGCCCGAGTTCCCCACCTCGAACGAGATGTTCCTGGCGCTGGTCGCGGAGTCGGAGACGGTCTCGGAGCTGATCTCGGGCGGCCGTTTCAAGGGCAAGGCCCGCATCGAGCAGGACTTCTCGTACTCGGCCGCCAGCTTCTGCGGCCCCGGCTACTTCCTGGCGGGCGACTCGGCGTGCTTCCTGGACCCCCTCCTGTCCACCGGCGTGCACCTGGCCATGTACAGCGGCACGCTGGCCGCGGCGTCCATCCTGTCCGCGCACGCCGGGGAGGTCACCGAGTCCGAGGCGCTGGGGTTCTACGAGTCCCTGTACCGCAACGCCTACGGCCGGATGTTCTCCATGGTGGCCGGGTTCTACGAGCAGTACCGCGGCAAGGCCGAGTACTTCTGGCTGGCACAGCGCCTGGCCAGGGGCCAGTACCCGAAGCTGATGCGCAAGAGGGGCGTCGAGGTGGCCCCGGACAGCGCCTTCGCCTCGATCACCTCCGGCCTGACCGACCTGGACGACGCCACCCGCTCCGGCGGCGCGACCCCGCTGGACGCGATGGTGCTGGCCACCGAGCTGACCGCGCGGGACGCCGTGGCCGCGGAGACGCCCGAGCCGGACCTCGGTGTCCGCCAGGACCCCGACGCCGCCGGGTTGTACCTGGTCACCGAGCCCAGGCTGGGCATCGGGCGCGCCGCCGAACCGGCGACGCCGCGCTGAACGAACCCCCCACCTGACGAGGACCGCGCCGAACGGCGCGGTCCTCGTCAGGCCGGTCGCCCTTCGGGGCCGTCCGGTCAAGGGCCTTCACGGTCTTCCGGCCGTTCACGGTCGTCCGGCGGGACGCCCGCCTCTCGTCCGATCGACCGGCCGGTCAGACGCCGAGGGCGGCGGCGAGCTGGTGCCGCCCCCGGATGCCGAGCTTGCGGTAGATGCGGCCCAGGTGAGTGTCGATGGTGCGCTTGCTCAGGCAGAGCCGCTCGGCGACCTCCAGGCTGCTCATGCCCTGGCGTACCAGCTCGACGACGCGCTGCTCGGCGGGGGTGAGCAGGATCTGGCCCCGCGTCCGCTCCTGCGTCCGGTCGTGCATCTGGATCTGTGCCGGTTCCTGTGCCCGCGTCTCCCCCTGGACCCGCGCGTGCGAGGCGTCCGGCGCGTGGCCGGTGGCCGCCGGCGGCTCGGCGGCGATCGTCCGGGCCGCGGCGTGCTCGCCCAGCGCGCTGTACGCCTTGGCCGCGTGCGCGCGCCAGGGCAGGCAGGTGGGGTTGGTGACGCCGCGCGCCGAGAGCCGTTGCCCGCAGTCGAGGAACAGGCTCAGCGCGGTGACGTGATCGTCCGCCGCCGCGGCGATCATTCCCTGGGCCTCCCGGATCAGGCTCTTGATCAGCGGATGGGCGTCCACCGGGATCGTCATCTCGCGCATCAGCACGGTGGCGTCCTGCGTCTCGCCCATCTGGATCAGGGCGCGCGCGCCGCAGGCGCGGGCCGCCGCGGTCAGCGCGCTCGCGCCGATCCGCTCGGCCCCGTCCCGCGCGTCGATCGCGTCCCGCAGGCTGTCGGCCGAGTCCCCCCGCCGGTAGGCGACGTCCGAGCGGATCAGCAGCCCGAGCACGCGCAGTTCCGGCTGCTGCCAGGCGCGGGCGTGCTCCAGGATCCTTGAGCACGTCGCCATGGCCTCCTCCGGCTGCCCGGTCCAGGCGAACGCCAGCGCGGCGCCCACCAGCCCGCTCCCGGCGGAACGGCCCAGGTGGGAGCTGGACAGTGTGGCGCGCGCCGCCAGCCGCCCGGCGGTGCCCGGGTGCCGTCCGCCCGCCGCGACCATCGCCGCGAGCGCGCCGGAGAACTCCCTGGAGGCGGCGTCCGGGGCGCCCGTCACGGCCATCCGGGCCGCCCTGCGCAACCCGGCGCGGTGTCCCGAGAGCAGGACCTGCGCGCCCAGCCGGAGCAGCGACTCACGCGGCGGGTCCGGCGCGGTCGCCAGTTCCTGCACCACGGTGACGAACGGCCGGGCCCCCACCGTGCTGGCGGCCAGCGCGGGACTGGCCAGGTACAGCAGCGACCTGGACGGCTGGACGGTGTCGGGGGCGCCGGTGACCAGCGCCTCGGCGTGCCGGGCACAGGAGTCGAGGTCGTGGTGGAGCTCTGTCCTGCCCAGTTGCAGGGTCAGCTCGTGCACGACGGCGGGGTCGTCGGAGCAGGACAGCGCGCGGCGCAGGTAGCGGGCCGCGTCGGCGTACCTGCGGGCCGTGACCGCCTCAGTGGCCGCGGCGCGCAGCACCGGGACCCCCCAGGCCGAGGTGGTGAGCATCAGGTGCTCGGCGGTCTGGGCCGCCGGCGCGCCCATCCTGGCCAGCAGCGCGGCCACCCGCTCGTGCAGGTCGAGCCGGGTCCGGGTGTCGAGGCGCGACAGGGCCGCCGCCCGGACCAGGGTGCTGCTGAACCGTACGGGCGGCTCCGCGGTGATGAGACCCGCCTGGACGAGCGTCCGGCGGGCCTTCTGGAGCTCCAGCTCTCCCTGGCCGGAGAGCATCGCCGCCACGTCGACGTCGGTGTCGGGCCCCATGACGGCGAGCTGGGTGAGCAGGTCGGAGGCCACCGCGTCGTCGTCGTGCAGCCATTCGAGCACGGTGTCGGACAGGGCCGCCGCGCCGATCTCCAGCACCCGGTCGAGGTCGGGCAGGCCCGGGATGACCCTGGCGTGCCGCATCCGGGTGGTGAGCTCGCGCAGCACGCGCGGGTTGCCCTGGGAGAGCGTGTGGCAGAACGCCGACAGCTCCTCGTCGGGCGGCGCGCCCAGCGTCTGCCCGACGAAGTCGGCCGTGCAGGTGGCGCAGATCGGCCGGAGCTGGATGAACCGCGCGTACGGCAGCCGGGACAGCTCGGCGAGCGGCCCCGACGGGGCGCCCTCGCGCAACGTGGCGACCATCATGACCGGCAGGTCGTCCAGACGGCGGGCGATGTAGGAGAACCAGCGCAGCGACGGCAGGTCGGCGAAGGACAGGTCGTCGATCGCGATGACCACCGGCTGCTCGGCGACCAGGTCGCGGGTGATGTGGAACAGATCCGTCAGCAGATCGTAGGTGGCGACGCCGTCGTCGGTGGCGGCGCGGTCGAACTGCCTGCGGGGGCGCCCGCCGGCGGACAGGACCGGGTCGAAGAGCTGGCGGACCATGCCGTAGGCGAAACGGCTCTCGCTGGGATGACAGCGGGCCCGCAGCACCAGGCTGCGGGAGGGCAGCAGGTCGGTCACGGCACTGAGCAGGGCGCTCTTGCCGATTCCGTTCTCCCCCAGGATCGTCGCGACGGTCGGCCGGCCGATACGGAGCTCGTCGATAGCCTCACGAAATACAGCCAGTTCTCTGTCCCTGTGGAGAAGGGGGGCCATGCGTCCATCGTCCATTACCTCGATCTGGATCTCAACGATCTCTTTCTTAATGACTGGAAAGCGTACGCTTTGTTGACAGGCGCGAGTCGCGGCGCGTGAGGACGTCTCCGGGCCCGCGCGCGGGGTCCGCGGCGCCCTCCCCCAGGCCGGGCCCGTTTTTTCCCGGCGCACGACCCGCGCCGCCGCTCCGCGCCGCGCCGCCGCGGCCTCGCTCCCCGCCGCGTTCGCGCCGGGTCGGCGCCGGAACGCGCCGCCTCCCCCCTTGAGAGCCGTCATCACCAGCGAAAACGCCGTTCCCGGTCATCCGGGGGCCCGCCCGCGCCGCCGGAGGACCCCGGACGGGACCGGCCCGCGCCCGGGCGGACCCGGCACGTGCCCCCGTCCGGCGGCGCTCCCTCCGGAGCGCCACGAACCCTCACCGGCCGTGCCGATACTGACGCCGGACCGTCGATACCTAAGTATCGGGCCGGACGATGCGTATGGTTTTTTTACGCATTCTCCCACCCCGTACCGCCGTGTTTAAATTCGCGTGAAGCCGGTTGTCCGGAAGCGTGGAAAAAGGGGAATGCCGATGGAGAGCCCGCGATTGAAAGCTCATTTCCATGTGGACGTCGTGGACGGCGAGCGGGTCTTCCTGTTCGCCGAGGGCAAGGATTTCCTGGTGCCGGGAAAGGCCGCCGTGGCGGTGCTGCCCTACCTCGACGGCCGCAGGACGGTCAGTGAGATCGTCCAGGAGCTGACCGGGACCCTGCCGTTCACCACCGTGCTGGCCACGCTGCGCCGCTACGAGGCGGCCGGGCACCTCGCCGAGGGCAGGCCCGACCTGCCGGAGGAGGTGCTGGCCTACTGGGACGCGCTGAACGTCGACCCGGCCGCCGTCGCCGCGGGCGCGCCGGTCACCGTCTCCGCCGCCGAGGGGGTCGACCCCGCCCCCGTCGTGGACGCCCTGGCCGCGCTGGGACTGACGGTGCGCTCCGGCCCGATCGACGAGGTGCCCGGCGAGGGCGTGTCGGTGGTGCTCGTCGACGACTACCTCGACCGTGCCCTGGAGCACCGCAACACGCTGCAGCTCGCGGCCGGACGGCCCTGGCTGCTGGCCAGGCCGGGCGGCGTCAGCCCCTGGCTCGGCCCCTTCTTCGACCCCGACCACACCGGGTGCTGGTCGTGCCTGGAGCAGCGGCTCGCCGGCAACCGCCAGCTCGAGCGCTACCTGGCCGGCAAGCGCGGCGAGCGGGTGCCGTACAGCCCGGCCCGCGCGCGGACCGCGGCGGGACCGCTGGCGCTGTCCGGGATGCTCGCGTCCGAGATCGCCCGCATCGTGGCGACCGGCGAGCCCGGGGCGATCTGCGGCACCATGGTCACCCTCGACATGAGCACCCTGGAGACCGCCAGGCACTCCCTCGTCCGCCAGCCGCAGTGCCCCTCGTGCGGCGTGCCGGTCGAGCGCAACCCCAAGATCGTGCTCGCCCCCCGGCAGGCGAGCCACACCACCGACGGCGGCTACCGCGTCGACAAGCCGCAGCAGACCCTGGACAGGCTGCAGAAGCACATCAGCCCCCTGCTGGGCGCGATCACCAAGCTGATGCCGATCGGCGACGAGGCCAACGGCCTGACCTACAGCTACGCCGCCGGCCACAACTTCGCCATGGTCAACGACAGCATGGACCTGCTCCGCCGCAACCTGCGCGGGCAGAGCGGCGGCAAGGGACGCTCGGAGATCCAGGCGAAGGTCAGCGCGGTCTGCGAGGCGATCGAGCGCTACTCGGGGGTGTGGCGGGGGGACGAGCCGGTCGTCCGGGCCGCCTTCGCCGACCTGGACCCGGCGACGGCCGTGCACCCGGACCGGCTGCTGCTCTTCTCCGACGAGCAGCGGGCCGGGCGCAAGGAGTGGAACGCCGACCCGGCGCACCGGCTGCAGCTCGTGCCCGACCCCTTCGACGAGACCGCGCCGTTCGACTGGTCGCGGGCCTGGTCGCTGACCCGCGACGAGGAGCGGCTGGTCCCGGCCGCCTACGCCTGGTACGGCCACCCCGACCTCAACGAGCACTTCTTCTGCATCGGCGACTCCAACGGCAGCGCGGCCGGCAACACCCTGGAGGAGGCGATCCTGCAGGGCCTGTGCGAGCTGGTGGAGCGCGACTCCGTGGCGCTGTGGTGGTACAACCGGGCGCGCGTCCGCGGCTTCGACCTCGACTCCCTGAACGACCCCTACGTGGGCGAGCTGCGGGCCTTCTACGACGGCATGGACCGCGACCTGTGGATGCTCGACCTCACCACCGACCTGGGCATCCCGGTGTACGCCGCGCTCTCGCGCCGCCGCCACGAGGTGGAGGACATCATGGTGGGCTTCGGCGCCCACCCCGACTCGCGCATCGCGGCCTTCCGCGCGCTCACCGAGCTCAACCAGTTCCTGCCGACGATCGAGGGACGCGACGAGCAGGGCAACACGAGGTACCGCGCCGACGACCCGGGGTTGCTGACCTGGTGCAAGGAGGCCAAGCTCGCCTCCGAGCCCTGGCTTCTGCCCCACCCCGACCTCCCGCCGGTCACGGTCGGCCCGCCGGCCCCCAACGAGCTCGCCGCCGTCGTGCGCCGGTGCGTGGACACGATCGCCGAGGCCGGTTCCGAGGTGATCGTCGTCGACCAGACCCGCCCCGACCTGGAGCTGAGCGTCGTCAAGGTGATGGCGCCCGGCCTGCGGCACTTCTGGCGCCGGCTCGGCCCCGGCCGCATCTACGACACGCCGGTGAGACTCGGCTGGCTCGACCGTCCCACACCCCAGGAGGAGATGAACTCCTGGAACGTGTTCTTCTGAGACGGGCGGCCGGACACATGAACCCCACCATCGTCTCCCGGTTCCGCCGTGACGTGTCGTTCACCGGCGAGCACCTCGACCTGGCCGGTACGGCCGTCCCGCTCAAGGCGCTGACGCCGGGTCAGGGCGCGGCCCTGAAGCTCCTGGCCGACGGCGACCGCGACGACGCCGAGCTGGCCGCCGCGGTGACCGCGCTGGACGGCGAGACCGGACTGCTCCGCTGGCACATGCTGTTCCGCGGCCTGAACACCTCGGGGCTGGTCGAGCACGCCGTACGCGAGGACCGCGAGGACCGCGCGGACGGCGAGGACGGCGGGACCCGCGAGAGCCGTGAGGTCATCGCCAGGCTCCGCCTGGTCGGCCGGGGGACGACGCTGCTCGCCCCGGCCCCGGCCGGACCCGCGCGGCTGTCGCGCTTCGCCGAGGCCCGGGTCGTCGACGGCACGCTGACCCTTCAGGCGCCGGGCCGTCACCTGGCCGTCGAGCTGGCGCCGCGGGCCGCCGGCCTGCTCGGCGAACTGGCGGCCTGGAGCACCGGCGTCCCCGCCCCGATCCTGCGGCTGCTGGCCACGGCCGGCCTGCTGGCCCCGGGCGGACCCGGGGAGGACGTGGAGACCGCCGAGCGTTCCCACGCCCAGTGGCACCCCGGCGACCTGGCCTTCCACGCCCGTACCCGCACCCCCGCCTCGGCCTCCGGCTACGGCGGCACCCACCCCCTGGGCGACCGCTTCCCGCCGGAGCCGGTCTCCCCGCCGCCGGCGGGCACCCGGACGGTCGCGTTGCCCGTACCGGACCTGGAGCGGATCGCCGCCGCCGACCCCTCCCTCACCGAGGTGCTGGAGCGGCGCCGCTCGATCCGCGCCCAGGACACGGAGGCGCCGATCACCCTCGACCAGCTCGGCGAGCTGCTCTACCGGTCCCTGCGCAGGCGGGGCACCATGACGGGCGGCGACGGCCAGGAGCTGGCCGACCGGCCCTACCCCAGCGGCGGGGCCGTGCACGAGCTTGAGGTCTACCCGCTGGTGACGGCGTGCGAGGGGGTGCCGCCGGGGCTGTGGCACTACGCGACCGACCGCCACGAGCTGGAGCTCGTCGCCGAGCCGGGCAGGGCCACGGCGGCGCTGGTCTCCGAGGCGCGCGGCGCGGCCATGCTGGAGGCCGACCCGCAGGTGGTGCTGCTGGTGGCGGCCCGGTTCGGCCGGGTGATGTGGAAGTACGAGACCGTCGCCTACCCCCTGGTGCTCAAACACGTGGGCGTGCTCTACCAGACCCTCTACCTGGTCGCCACCGCGATGAACCTGGCCGTGTGCGGCCTGGGCGGCGGCGACGCCGCGGCCTTCGCCACCGCCTCGGGGCGCGACCCGCTCCTCGAGGGCACCGTCGGGGAGCTCGTCCTCGGCTCCCGCCCCCGCATGGAAGGGTGAACCGCGTTGCAATTCCGATACAAGGCCCTGCAACGGGCCCGCGAACCCGATGAGCTGGACTCCCCCACGCTGCTGGTGACCCCGCGCGGCTGGATCGCGGTGTTCGTGGTGATGATCACCATGGCGGGCGGACTGTTCTGGTCGTTCGCCGACGAGCTGCGCATCTCGGTCAGCGCGCCGGGCCTTCTCACCCACCCCGGCGGTACGGCCCGTATCCAGAGCCTGCACACCGGCATGGCCCGCCGCGTCCTGGTGAGGCCGGGCGAATCGGTGACCGTCGGCCAGGGCATCGTGGAGCTGCAGGACGCCGAGGGCGAGCTGCGGACGGTGGCCAGCCCGTTCGCCGGCCAGGTGGTCGACACCACGATCAGCGACGGCCAGGTCGTCCCGGTCGGCACCACGGTGGCCACGGTCGAGCGGACCGACGTCGCCGGTGACCGCCTGGTCGCCATGCTGTTCGTTCCCGCGGACCGGACGGCGCTGATCTCCCCCGGCCGCCTGGTCGACCTGTCGGTCGCCACCGCGCCCGCCGCCGTCTTCGGGCTGCTGCGCGGCAAGGTCACCTCGGTCAGCCGCTACCCGCTGACCGAGGAGGCGCTGGCCGGACTGGTGGGCGGCGAGCTGGCCGCCAGGAAGTACAGCGCCGGCCACGCCCCCCTGATGATCATCGTGGACCTGATCCCCGACTCCGGAACGCGCTCGGGGTACGCCTGGTCGACCGCGCAGGGCCCGCCCGTGCGTCTCGACTCCCAGGTGAGCGTGACGGCCTCCATCCACCTGGGTGAGCAGAGGCCGTTCGACCTGCTGCTCGGGCGCTGACGAAGGAGCCACCGATGACGAACACCACCCTGCCCGCCCCGCCACCGCCCACCCCCGCCACCGCGCCCGAACGGGGGCGGGGGCGGCGGCCCTCACGTCCGCGCGGCAGGCGCCCCCACCGGGTACCGACCGTGATGCAGATGGAGGCCGTCGAGTGCGGGGCGGCCGCGCTGGCGATGGTCCTGGCCCACTACGGCAGGCACGTGCCCCTGGAGGAGCTGCGCGGCCGGTGCGGGGTGTCCAGGGACGGCTCCAGGGCGTCCTCGGTGATGGCCGCGGCACGTTCCTACGGGCTGGTCGCCCGGGGCTTCCAGGTCGAGGCCGAGCACGTGCGCAAGCAGACCGGACCGGTGATCATCTTCTGGGCGTTCAACCACTTCCTGGTGGTCGAGGGGGTGACGACCCGGTTCGGCCGCACCATGGTCGCGGTCAACGACCCCTCCGGGGGACCCCGGCTGATGGAGTGGTCGGACTTCGACTCCGGCTTCACCGGCATCATGCTGACGTTCGAGCGCGGACCGGACTTCACGCCCGGCGGCGAGCGCAGCAGGCTGGGCGCGGCGCTGCTGCGGTGGCGGCTGCCGAGCGGGCGGGCGCTGCCGCTGGTGCTGCTGGCCAGCGCGCTGCTGGTGATCCCCGGCATCGCCGGGCCCGCCTACTCCCGGGTCTTCATCGACCAGGTGCTCAGCGGCCACGCGCCGGGCTACCTGCCGGCGCTGCTGGTCGCCATGGCGTTCACCGCGCTGGTCGTCTTCGTCCTGACCTCGGTGCAGCAGTTCTACCTGCTGCGGCTGGAGATCAGGATCGGGCTGGCCGGTTCCGCCCGCTTCTTCCGCCACCTGCTCCGGCTGCCCATCGAGTTCTTCCTGCAACGCCGCCCGGCCGAGGTGTCGCGGCGGGTCTCCACCAACGACACCGTGGCCGAGGTGCTCTCCCGCGACCTCACGCTGACGGTCATCAACCTGGTGCTGGTGGTGTTCTACGCCGCCCTGCTGGTCCGCTACGACGTGCTGCTCGGCGTCATCGGCGTCGGCATGGCGGCGCTGAACATGGTGGTGCTGCGCTGGGTCTCCCGGGTGCGCAAGGACGCGGTCGCCACGCTCCGCAACGACCGGGGCAACCTCACCGGCACCACCTTCGCCACGCTCAGCATGATCGAGACGGTGAAGGCCACCGGCGGCGAGCCCGACGCCTTCACCCGCTGGGCGGGCTTCCTGGCCAAGGCCGTGACCGCGCAGCAGCGGCTCGGCGTGCCCACCGCCCTGCTGATCGTCGTCCCTCCGCTGCTGGCCACGGTCAACACCGGGCTGATGCTGCTGGTCGGCGGGCTGCGGGTGGTGGAGGGCGTGCTCAGCATCGGCATCCTGGTGTCCTTCCAGACCCTGCTGGCCGCGCTCAGCAGGCCGGTCACCCAGCTCACCAACCTCGGCGGCCGCCTGCAGGACCTCACCATCGACATCAAGCGCATCCAGGACGTGGAGCGCTACCCGATCGCCCGCTGCTTCGAGCGCGCGGAAGGCGCCGAGGACGGTGTCGCGCTCGGCACCCGCCTGGAGGGGCGCCTCGACCTGCAGGACATCACCTTCGGGTACGGCCCGCTGTCCGCCCCCATGATCCACGGTCTCTCGCTGACCGTGATGCCGGGCAGCAGGATCGCGATCGTGGGCGGCTCGGGCAGCGGCAAGTCCACCCTGGGCCGCCTGCTGACCGGCCTGTACGAGCCGCGCTCGGGACGGATCCTGCTGGACGGACGCCCGGTGGAGGAGATCCCGCGCACCGTGCTGGCGGCCTCGATGGCCTACGTCGACCAGGAGATCGCCCTGTTCTCCGGGACCGTGCGCGACAACCTGACGCTGTGGAACGACGCCGTCCCCGACGAGGTGGTGGTCGCCGCGCTGCGCGACGCCGCCGTCTTCGACACCGTCCAGGCCCGCGCCGGCGGGATCAACTCCTTCGTCCGCGAGGACGGCCGCAACTTCAGCGGCGGTCAGCGGCAGCGGCTGGAGCTGGCCCGCGCCCTGGCCGCCGAACCGACCCTGCTGATCCTCGACGAGGCCACCAGCGCCCTGGACCCAGAGACGGAACGTGTCATCATGGACAACCTGCGCCGCCGCGGCTGCGCCTGCCTGCTGATGGCCCACCGGCTGTCCACCGTCCGCGACGCGGACGAGATCATCGTCCTGGACCGCGGCCGGATCGCCGAGCGCGGCACCCACGAGGAACTGCTCGCCGCCGACGGCCCCTACGCCCGGCTGTTCGAGACCGGGGGCGGCGCGTGATCCCCGCCGGCCTCCTGGGGGCCACCACCCGGGTGGACCTCGGCACCGAACGATTCATGATCCTCGACGATCCCCGGCGGCTGCTGCTGGTCGAGGCCGGCGCGGTCGACCTGTTCGCGGTACGGACGGCCGGCGGCGAGCTGGAGGGGCGCTGGAACTTCCTGGGCCGGGCCGAGACGGGCACGGTCCTGGCCTGGGGGGTGCGTTCGGGACCGCGGCACGTGATCGTGGCCCGCCCGGTGCCCGGCGCCGTGCTCTCCGGCGTCCCGATCGCGGAGACGGGCGGGCTGCCCGCCGAGGCGACCGACTGGCTGATGAAGGGGCTCGGTCACGGCGTCGAACTGCTCGCGGGCGCGCTGCGCGGAACCCTGCCGCCCCGCCAGTTCGTCCCGCTGCCCGCCGACGGGACGGCCGAGCTGGACGCGGACACCACCGTGCGGTCGGTCGACGGTGTCCTGTGCGTGCGCGTCGAGGCCGGCGAGCTGGAGATCGGCGACAGCGACGGCACGCTGCTCGGCGCGGGCGACGACGTCTGCCTGACCGAGGGGGAGTGGCTGGTCGCCCGCACCGGCACCCGGCTGCGGGCCCGCACGCTGCGTTCCGTCTCCGGCGAGGGCGAGGGGGCGCTCGGCGAGCTGCTGAGCTCCCACGCCGTCCGCCTGCTGACCCGCATCGACGCGCGCATCGACCGCCGGCGCGACGAGGAGCGCGCCACCCTGGCCGCGCTCAGCGAACACGACGGCACCGTGCTGACGCAGGCCGTGCGGAGCTTCGACGCCGTGCTGCGGGACACCGACTCCCAGGTACGGCTGGCCGACGTGGCCGCCGACCCGCCCTCGCTGGCCTCGGCCCGGCTGGTGGGCGCGCACCTGGGTTTCGAGGTCCGGCCGCCGGTGCGGCACGGCGGCCAGGGCCGTACCGTGGACGACCTGCAGGCCATCGCGCTGGCCTCCGGCGTGCGGACCCGCGTCGTACGGCTGGAGGGCCCGTGGTGGAAGAAGGACCTGGGGCCGATGGTGGGCACCCACTCCACGGGCCGCCACGTGGCGCTGCTCCCGCTGAGCCGCGGCTACGTCATGGTGGACGACGGCGTGGTCACCCCGGTCACCGCCGTCGTCGCCCGCAACGTGACCGAACGGGCGCACGTGCTGTACCGCCCGCTGCCCGCCTCGGTCAGGTCGGTCGGCGCGCTGCTGCGCCTGGGCCTGTTCAGCGGCAGCCGCGGTGACCTGCTGCGGTTCGCGGCCATGGGGGTGCTGGTCGCCCTGCTCGGACTGATCGTCCCGATCATGACGGGCCAGGTGCTCGGCGTGTTCACGGTCCGCGCCGAGGTCGACCTCATCGTGCACGGCTCCCTGGTGGTCATCGCCTCCGGGATGGTGATCGCGGCCCTGTCGGTGGTGCAGAACATCGCCGTGCTCAGGATCGAGAGCCGCTCCACCTCGGCCATGCAGTCGGGCCTGTGGACCCGGCTGCTCTCCCTGCCCGCCGGGTTCTTCACCCGCTACTCCACCGGCGAGCTGGGCACCACCGTGCTGGGCATCAGCTCGGCGCAGGAGATGCTGTCGGGCATGCTGACCACGGCCACGCTGGGCCTGCTCACCGGGTCGGCCAACCTGGTCCTGGTGTTCTTCTACGACGTGCGGCTGGCCCTGATCGCCATGGCGCTCACACTGTTCGGGGTCGGGTTCGCCCTCGGCGCCGGGCGGGCGCAGCTGCGCTGGCAGCGGGAGGCGTACCGGCACGAGCAGACCCTGTCGGCCCGGGTCTTCCAGATGCTCACCGCGATGCCGAAGCTGCGGGCCGCCGCCGCCGAGGAGCGGGCGTTCGCCGAGTGGACGCGCGAGGTCACCAGGGGCCGCGCGCTGATCGCCTCGGCCCGCCGCGTGCAGAACGTGGTGACCACGTTCAACGCCGGGTTCCCGCTGGTGTGCACGGCGATCGTGTTCGCGGTGGTGGCGGGCCCGCTGAAGGGCGAGGTCCCGATCGCGGCGTTCCTGCCGTTCTTCACCGCGTTCAGCCTGCTGCTGGCCTCCAGCCTGCAGTTCACCGCCGCCGCCGTCACCGCCATGGGCGTGGTGCCGATGATGGAGAACATCAAACCCATCCTGGAGGCCCGGCCGGAGACCGACGGCACCAAGGCCGACCCCGGCGACCTGTCGGGACGGCTCGCGCTCAGCCGGGTGTCGTTCCGCTACGGCACCGACGGACCGCTGACCCTGGACGACATCGCCCTGTCGATCGAGCCCGGCGAGTTCGTGGCCCTGGTCGGCCCCTCGGGCAGCGGCAAGTCCACGGTGCTGCGCCTGCTGCTCGGCTTCGAGACGCCCCTGTCCGGCACCGTCCTGTACGACGGCCAGGACCTCGCCGAGCTCGACGTCTCCGCCGTCCGCCGCCAGTGCGGGGTGGTGCTGCAGAACGGCGCGCTGCAGGCGGGCAGCATCCAGGCCAACATCATCGGCAGCAGCACCTACACCGTGGACGACGCGTGGGCCGCCGCCGAGATGGCCGGGCTCGCCGCCGACATCAAGGCCATGCCGATGGGCATGCACACCGTGCTCTCGGAGGGCACCACCACGTTCTCCGGCGGCCAGCGGCAGCGCATCATGATCGCCCGCGCGCTGATCGCCAGGCCTCGTATCGTGTTCTTCGACGAGGCCACCAGCGCGCTGGACAACCCCACGCAGAGCCTGGTCGCCGAGAGCACCCACCGGCTCAACGCCACCCGGGTGGTGATCGCCCACCGGCTCTCCACCGTGGTGGACGCCGACCGCATCGTGGTGATGGACGAGGGGCGGATCGTCCAGCAGGGCACCTACGAGGAGCTGCTGGCCGTGCCGGACGGGCTCTTCGCCCGGCTGGCCGCCCGCCAGCTCTGCTGACCGGCGGGCGCCCCGTCCCCGGGGAGGACCTGACCGCGGCCGGGCGTGGCGGTCAGGGGTTGTGGTAGTGCCTCCTCCCCGGCGCGGGGCGCCGCCCGTACAGCTCCGACAGCGTCACGAAGCGGTAGCCCCGGCCCGCCAGGTCGTCCAGGAGGCGCGGGACGGCCCTGACCGTGGAGGGGTGGATGTCGTGCAGCAGCACGATGGAGCCCGGTCCGGCCCCGGCCGCGCGGTGGGCGACGACCGAGACGTCCCGGTCGTGCCAGTCGCGCGTGTCGACGTTCCACAGGATCTGGGCGAGCCCCAGGTGGCGGCTCTCCGCGGCCACCCGCGGGTCGGTCAGCCCGTACGGCGGGCGCATCAGGTTCATCGTCACCCCGGTCACCCGCTTGACCAGCCACTGGGTGCGGCCCAGCTCCTGCCTGATGTCCCCGTACGGCAGCCGGGTCAGCTGCGGATGGTTCCAGGTGTGGTTCCCCAGCTCGTGCCCCTCGGCCACCATCCTGCGCAGGACGGCCTCGTCCTCCCCGGACACCATCCGCCCGACGACGAAGAAGCTCGCCCTGACCCGGCGCTCGGCGAGGATGTCGAGCAACCACCCGGTGTAGGGTCCCGGGCCGTCGTCGAAGGTGAGCGCCACGCACCTGACCCGCTCGCAGTCGACGCGACGGGGCGGGCGCGGCACGGGCGGCACGAGCGTCCCGGACGGCTCTGGCGGCTCGGACGGCGCGAGCGTCTCGGGTGTGTCGGGCGGCTCGGGACCTCGTCGGGGCGTCCGGTCCTCGGCCCGCCGCGTCACGACGTCCCACGGCGCCCCGGCCCGGACCGATCCCGCACCCGGCAGCGGCCCGGGGACCGGCGCGGACCCGGCGCGGGCCTCTGTCCCGGCGCCGGTCCCGGCGCCGGTACCGGTGGCAGACCCCGGCACGGTGGTGGGCACAGTGGTGGGCACGGTGGTCGACACGGTGGTGGGCACGGTGGTCGACACGGCCTCCGGCACCGGCACGGGCACCGCTGATACGGCGGACACCGCGGACACGGTGGTCGTCGCCGGTTCCACCGATCCCACCAGGCTGATCGGAGAGGGACCCCCCGTGACCGCGATCAGCATCACCATGGGCACCGTCCAGACCCGCATGCTTCCCCCCGAAAGCGGCGCGGAGGCGACGATCGATCCCGGCCGGCTCCCCCGCGTGATCTTGGCCGGGCACATCACCAGGATGGGACATCGACCGCCGGTTCACCGCGCCGACGCGCCACCACGACGCCACGACGGCACCGGCCGTCACCCGTTCCCGGCCCTCAGGACCCCGCGCGCGGCGGCTCGACGCCGTCAGGACTCCTCAACGCGACGGCTCGACGGCCCGGCGGCGTCAGGGCTCCTCGCGCGGCAGCTCGACGGCGATCGTCAGACCGCCCTCCTCCCGTGAGCTCGCGGTCACGGTGCCGCCGTGGGCCTCGGCGACGACCCTGACGATCGACAGTCCCAGGCCGCTGCCGCGATCGGAGCGCAGCCGGTCCCCGTGGAGCCGCCGGAACGGCTCGAAGATCGTCTCGATCTCGTAGGGCGGGACGGGCAACCCGGTGTTCGCCACCACCAGCTCCACGCGGTCGGCGCGCTGCCGGGTGGACACCCACACCTGGCCGCCGTCGTGGTTGTGCCGGATCGCGTTCTCCACGAGGTTCTGCACGAGCCTCTCGACCAGCACCGGCTCACCGGCGGTCGGCGCCGGGTCCAGCAGCCGGTGCATGACCACCTCGCGTTCCCCGGCCTCCTTGCCCGCCAGGTCGAGCACGTGCTCGACCACGTCGGTCAGGTCGAAGGGACGGCGGTGGAGGACGGCCTGCTCCCCCTCGGTCAGCGCGAGCAGGCCGTCGATCAGCCGCTCGTGCCGGGCGTTGACCAGCAGCAGCGACTCGCCGAGCCGCCTGACGTCCTCGGTCGCGTCGGGACGCCGGACCGCCACGTCCACCAGGGTGCGGTTGATGGTGAGCGGGGTGCGCAGTTCGTGGGAGGCGTTGGCGACGAAGCGCCGCTGGCCGTCGAAGGAACGGGCCAGGCGGGCCAGGACGGTGTCGACGGTGTCGGCGAGCTCCTTGACCTCGTCCTGCGGACCGTCGTGGGCGATGCGCCCGGTGAGATCGTGGCTCTGGGCGATGCTCCGGGCGCTCACGGCCACCGACCGCACGGGGCGGAGCGTCCAGCCCGCGAACAACCGCCACCCGGCCGCCGTGGCCACCCCGGCGGTCACGAGGAGGGCGAGGCCGCCCACGGTGAGGACGTTCTGGACCGTGTCGGCCTGGTAGACGCGCCTGACCTGCGCGACCCGCTGCTCGGCCACCCGGTACTCGTGGTTCCACTCCATGTAGCGGACGTAGGCGACATCGATGTACCGGGGGTGCCGCAGCCCGTCGCGAGGCTCCAGGTTGTGCCGTACGACGAGGGCGACCGTGGCGAGCAGCAGGGCGCCGGCGAGGAGGAACACCATGCCGCAGGCCAGGGCCACCCTCAGGCGCACGCTCGCCACCGCCGGCCACCTCGAACCCCTCGTCCCCCTCGAACCCCTCGAATCCCCTGCCCTCTTCGGCCCGGCGGACCCCGGAGCACCCTCGGACCCCGCGGAGACCGGGGAGACCGCGGAGGTTCGGTCGCTCATGGGATGCGGTACCCGGCGCCCGTGACGGTCTCGATGACCGGCGGGTCACCGAGCTTGCGGCGCAGCTTCATCATCGTGGTCCTCACGGTGTTGGTGAACGGGTCGGTGTGCTCGTCCCACACCTTCTCCAGCAGCGTCTCGCTGGAGACCACCGCCCCGCCGGCGCGCAGCAGCTCGGCCAGCACGCCGAACTCCTTACGGGCGAGCGGTACGTAGAGCCCGTCGCGGAACACCTGCCGGTGCGCCCGGTCCAGGCTGATGCCCGCCCGTTTCAGCAACGGCGGATCGGCGGGCCGCGCCCGGCGCCCCAGCGCGTGCACGCGGGCCGTCAGCTCCTCGAACGCGAACGGCTTGGGCAGGTAGTCGTCGGCGCCGAGGGACAGGCCCGTCACCCGCGAGCGGACGTCGCCCGCCGCGGTGAGCATGATGATCCGCACGTGGGCCCCGTCGGCGACCACGGTCCTGCACACCTCGTCGCCGTGCACGCCCGGCAGGTCCCGGTCGAGGACGAGCACGTCGTAGTCGTGGAGCCGCAGCCGTTCCAGCGCGGCCTCCCCGTCGTAGGCGACGTCGACGGCGAGCGCCTCCCCGCGCAGTCCCTCCGCGATCGAGTCGGCGAGCATCGGCTCGTCCTCGACGACCAGTACCCGCATGACACCCCCGGCTCCGAGTCGCGTCAGCGTCGCACAGACGGCATAACGCGGGCATAACCGAACTTGGTGACGGCAAGATTATCGGTCGATCGCTGGACTGCTCCCACCGTGCCGGGAATCCCCCGGCCCCGTGACGGGGGACGTCCATGCTCATCCCACCCGGCGAGGTCCGGCCCGCACCCGCCCCGCGCGAAGGGAGCGGACGGCGTGGCGCCCCCGGCGCCCGCGCCACCCGTGCCGCCCGTGCCGCCCGCGCCGCCCTCGGTGCTTCCGGCGCCCACCGGCCGTTCATCGTGGTGGCCGTCCTGGCGGCGGGACTGCGCGTCCTCGTCATGCTCGGCTACGACACCGCGCAGCTCTACTGGTACGACTCCTTCACCTACCTGGACACGGCCGTCCACCTGGCGCCCTCCGGCGCGTTCCATCCGGCCGGCTACCCCTTCCTGCTGAGGCTGCTGCTGCCCTTCCACAGCGTGGAGCTCGTCGCGGGCGTCCAGCACGCCATGGGCCTCGGCACCGGAGTGATGATCTACCTGCTGCTGCGCCGTCACACGCTCCCCCGGTGGGGGGCGACCCTGGCGACCCTGCCCGTGCTGTTCAACCCCGCCTTCCTGCGGCTCGAACACGCCGTGCTCTCCGACACCCAGCTCATCTTCCTCATCACCGCCGCCCTGACGGTCCTGATGTGGCGGGCCCGGCCGTCCACGCGGACGGTCGCCGTGGCGGGCCTGCTGCTGGCGCTGGCCGGCCTCACCCGTACGGTCGCGGTGCCGCTGCTGGGGCTGGTCCTGCTCCACCTGCTCCTGCGGCGCGCCGGCCGGCGGCGGGTGGTGGCGCTGGCCGTCGCCGGGCTGGTCCCGCTGGCCGCGTACGCGGGCTGGTACCAGCAGCACCACGGGCGGTTCGCGCTCAGCGGCTCCGACGGCGTGGCGCTGTGGGCGCGCACGATGACGTTCGCCGACTGCTCGGTGATCAGGCCTCCGGCCGGGGAGGCGGTCCTCTGCCCGAACGGCACCGTCGTCGACGCCGCGTCCGAGTACGTCTGGACCGCCGGCGCCTCGCTCAACAGGCTGCCGGGAGGCCGGTTCGCCCACAACGACCTGGCCAGGTCCTTCGCGCTGCGCGCCATCGCCGCCCAGCCGCTGGACTACCTGCGCGAGGTGGCCCGCGACACCGCGCTCACCTTCTCGCCGACCCCCGTCCGCCACCCCCTGCGCGTCTCCCCCGCCCTGACGTTCCCGGTCGGCTCCTGGCCGTTGCCGTCCTTCCCGCTGATCGACAAGGTGCGCCGGGACTACGACGGCGACATCCGGGGGATGTCGTCGGTCCAGCCGTACGGGAACCTCCTGGGCGCGTACCCCTATCCCGAGGTCCTGCACGGCCCGCTGCTCGGGGCGCTCCTGCTGCTCGGCGCGGCCGGGGCGGCCGGGCGGCGCCGGGCGGCCCTGCTGCCGTGGGCGGCGGCCGTCTTCCTGCTCGTCGCCCCGGTCGCCGCGCTGGACTTCGACCACCGGTACGTGCTGCCCTCGATCCCCGTGGCCTGCCTCGCCGCGGCCCTGTCCGGGGCGGCCCTGGCCCGCCGGGCCCGCGTCCTCAGCGGTCGGGGGTCTCCCGCGGCTCGGTGACCACCATCATGAACCGCAGCGGGTCGTCGCCCTCGTTGGCGTAGCGGTGCGGGCGGTCGGCGCTGAACACGACGGCGTCGCCGGTGTGCACGAGGTGGCTCCTGCCGTACACCGAGAGGGTGAGCGTCCCCTCCAGCACGGTCAGCATCTCGCGGGTGCCGGGCGGGTGGGCGTCGCCGTCGTGGTGGTCGCCGGGCGCCAGCCGCCAGTCCCACAGCTCCAGGATGGCGGGGGCGTCGGTGCCGACCAGCAGCCGCGCCGTGCTGGACCGGCCGTGCGGGAACGTGATGACGTCGGCGCCGTTGACCACCCTGACCACGGGGGTGTCGGACACCTCGACCATCCGCGCGACCGTCACCCCGAGCGCGTCGGCGATGCGGGTCAGCGTGCTGATGCTCGGGTTGGTCCTGGCCTGCTCGACCTGGACCAGCATGCCCCGGCTCACCCCCGAGCGGGCGGCGAGCTCGTCGAGGGTCATCTGCCGGTGCGCCCGCTGGGCCCTCACGTTGTTGGCGACCGCCGCGGTGATCGTCTCTGGGTCCATGGGTTCATTGTAGTGAACTCATTTGGCACTCTATTGCACTTCGTATATTGTCCGGAAAGTTCACTGTATTGAACTAGGGGGACGGCATGACGGCAGTGATCCTCGCGACGGCCTGCGCGGCGGTGTACGGCACCGCCGACTTCCTCGGCGGCCTGGCGACCCGCCGGGCGCGGGTGTTCGCGGTGGTGGTGCTCTCCCAGGCCGCCGGGCTGGTGCTGGCCCTCGCCCTGCTGCCGGTCCTGCCGGGGACGCCCACCCTCGCGACCCTGGCCTGGGGTGCGGCCTCCGGGATCTCCGGCGCGCTGGCGGTGCTGCTGTTCTACCAGGCGCTGGCCACCGGGGTGATGTCGGTGGTGGCGCCGATCACTGCCACGGTCTCGGCGGTGCTGCCGGTGCTGTTCGGGCTCGCCGTCGGCGAGCGCCCGTCACCGGTGGCGCTCGGCGGGGTGGCCCTGGCGCTGCTGGCGGTGCTGCTGGTGAGCCGCGCCTCCTCCGACGGGAAGGCGAGCGGGGGATACCGCCCGGTCCTGACCTCGATGGCCGCGGGAGCGGGTTTCGGCGGCTTCTTCATCCTGCTCGCCCAGGTTCCCGAGGGGGGCGGCATCTGGCCCCTGATCGGCGCCCGCGTGGCCTCGGTCGCCGCCATCGGGCTGCTGGCCCTGGCCACCGGCCGTGCCCTGCGCCCGGAATCGGGGGCGCTGCCCTTCATCATCGGGGCCGGGGTCCTCGACATGACGGCGAACGTGCTCTTCATGCTCGCCCAGCAGCGCGGGATGCTGAGCCTGGTCGGCGTCCTCGTCTCGCTGTACCCGGCGAGCACCCTGCTGCTGGCCCGTCAGGTGCTCGGGGAACGGCTCAACACCGTGCAGGTGGTGGGGGTGGGCTTCACCCTGGGCGCGGTCGCGCTGATCGCGGCCGGGTGACCGGGTGCCGGCGGCGCGTCCGGCCGATCACGTTCCGCCGGCGCGTCCGGACACGTCCCGCGGATCACGCTTCACCGGCGCGTGCGGCCACGGTGACCGGACGGGCGACGGGCCCTGGTCGCCGGGATCCGGGCGGACGGCGGCTCAGGCCGCCTGGATCTGGGCGGACGACCGGAAGCCGCCCTCCTCGCGGGCGTACTCCTCGAGCATGGTGCGGAGCTGGCGGCGGCCACGGTGCAGGCGCGACATGACCGTGCCGATGGGGGTGCCCATCCGCTCGGCGATCTCCTTGTAGGCGAAGCCCTCGACGTCGGCCAGGTAGACGGCCACCCGGAAGTCCTCCGGCAGGGCGCGCAGGGCGTTCATCACCGCGCTGTCGGGAAGCTGGTCCAGCGCCTCGGTCTCGGCGGACTTCAGCCCGGTGGAGGTGTGGGACTCGGCGGCGGCGAGCTGCCAGTCCTCGATCTCCTCGGTGGCCGAGAGCTTGGGCGAACGCTGCTTCTTGCGGTAGTCGTTGATGAAGTTGTTGGTCAGGATGCGGTGGAGCCACGCCTTGAGGTTGGTCCCCTCACGGAACTGGTGGTACGAGGTGAACGCCTTGGTGACGGTCTCCTGGACCAGGTCCTCGGCATCGGCGGTGTTGCGGGTCAGACGCATCGCGGACGCGTAAAGCTGGCTGGTCACCGGCACGACGTCACGCTCGAACCAGTCCTGGCGCTGCTCTTCCGTCATCGTGATCATTCGATCCCCCTCGCGCTCTTCCCCCCACTACCGCCCGGCACAGTCGCGATCCACTCTTCCTTGCGGCGTACTCGATGCTCGCAGACACCCCGTAAGGGGGCCGTTAAAAGCTTCACGAGGCCAGGGGGATCATCGATGACTGCGTCCACGGCGGGTGCGACACGCCCTACAGCCGAACAAGTCTCAGTAGCGTAACATCGTTCTCTTGCTTTGGTAGGAGATGTGTCCATCATCACATAACCGCTGGTAGATCCGCTTTTCGGGGTCCTCGGCGGGACGGATCGCACGGCAGCCGAGCCGGACCGGGCCCGTACCGCCACCGGACGCGCCGGCACACGGCCGTGAGCGCCCGCCGGGACGTGCCCCGCGTTCACAGAAGCTGTGACACCCGTATTCACGTCTCCCCGCTTCCCGTGCGCCGAGGACTTAATCTCCTCTTCAGGAGACGACGAGCAAGGCCCGTCGGTTCATCCCCCGGGCGCCCTTTTCCGGTTCTTCGGTGGTACGTCTCAGAAAGATGCCGGTTTTATCCTTTTTCTCGCGGTCGCGAGCGCCCGGTCCCGTGGGCGCGGGCATCCGGGGGAGCCTGCGCCACGCCCGCGGCCGGTGCCCGGCCGGGGTCGTGAGGACCGTGGCACGGACCGGCCGCGGGCGGGCCGGGGTGTGAGGGGACGGGCCCGGTCATGTGGGGGACGGGCCGCGAGAGGGACGGGCCGGGGCGCCGAAGGGTCAGGAGGCCTTCGCCGGGTCGACCTTGAAGATCTCGGCGACGTCGTCCAGCAGGGCGTGCGCGCCCTGCATGCCGACGGCGCTCATCCAGACGGTGTCGTCGACGTCGTGCCGGGCCCCCTTGAGCTTCCCCCACAGCGGATTGGACTCGAACTTCTTCTTGACCGCCCCGACCGCCGGGTCGGGATAGGCCGCGACGAAGATGTGGTCGGCGTCGAGCTGGGAGATGTTCTCCTGGCTGATCGGCACGATGATGGTGTCGGTGACGGTCGGCTGGTCCTCGGGCCGCGGGAAGCCGACGTCCTTCAGCACCAGGCCCGAGTAGGAGTTCTCCACGTACAGGCGGACGGTCGGCTCGCCCGCGAAGCGGACCACGGAGACGGTGGGCAGCTCGCCGTCCCTGGCCTTGATCGACTCGCCGATCGCGGCGGCGCGGTCCCCGTACTCCTTGATCTTCGTCGCGGCGAGCTCCTCCTTGCCCAGGGCCCGGCCCACGAGCGTGAGGTTGTCCTTCCAGAGGGCGCCGGTGGTCTCGCTGAACACGGTCGGCGCGATCTGCGAGAGCTTCTCGTACAGCGCCTCGTGGCGGACCTTGGCCGAGACGATCAGGTCGGGCTTGAGCGCGACGATCCGCTCCAGGCTGGGCTGCTCCAGGGTGCCGACCGACGTGGCCTGCGCGGCGTGGCCGAGGACCGGGGTCAGGTACTCGGGGAGCTTCTCCTCGATCGCCCGGTAGGTGGTGTAGCCGACCACGTCCGTCTCCAGGGTCAGCACCGCGTCGACGAAGCTCTGGTCGAGGGCGACGACCCGCCTGGGCTGGACCGGGATCTCGGCCTTGCCCATCGCGTGCTCGACCGTGCGGGGGAACGCCGCCGTGGAGCCCGTCGCCGGAGCGGCGGAGGAGCCCAAGGAGCCGGAGGTGCCCGCCACGGGGCCGGAGGTGTTCGAACCGCAGGCGGCGAGACCGGCGGACAGCACCGCTCCCGCCACTCCGACGGCCAGGACGCGCAGCGCTCTCATCTGGATGGTCTCCTCGAAAAGATTAGGTAAGCCTTATTTAGCTTAGCGTTACCTAAGGTGGCATACTCGACCGGGTCCGGCAACAAAAGGGGAGCTCAGGTGATCGCGACGACGGCCGCCGCCGACCGCGCGTCGTTTCCGGCCGGCCGAAACGTCCGTCGCCGGCGGCTCCTCGTGCTCGGCGGCCTGTTCGCCGCGCTCGCGGTGGCGGTCGCGCTGAGCGTCACCGTCGGCGCCAGACCGGTCCCCGTGGCCGACGTCTGGCACGCGCTCACCGCCCCCACCGGCACCGAGAACGACATCGTCGTCCGCTCCCTGCGCCTGCCCAGGACCGCCATCGGCGTCATGGCCGGCGTCGCCCTCGGCGTCGCGGGCGCCCTCATGCAGGGCCACACCCGCAACCCGCTGGCCGATCCCGGCCTGCTCGGCGTCACCCAGGGCGCGGCGTTCGCCATGGTCCTCGCCATCCTGGCGCTGGGCGTCACCAGCCCGTACGGCTACATCTGGTTCGGCCTCGCCGGAGCCCTCCTGGCCAGCGCGGGCGTGTTCGCCCTCGGCATGGTCGGCGGGCGGGGCGGGCCCACACCGGTGACCCTGGCCCTGGCCGGCACCGCCGTCAGCGCCTTCCTGTACGCGCTCACCTCGGCCCTGGTGCTCCTGGACGAGCAGACCATGGACATCTTCCGCTTCTGGCAGGCGGGCTCCATCGCCGCCAAGGGACCGGACGTGGCCTGGCAGGTGCTCCCCTTCATCGTCGCCGGCCTCGTCGTGGCGCTGGTCAACGCGCCCGGCCTGAACGCGCTCTCGCTGGGCGAGGACGTCGCCCGCTCGCTCGGCCAGAACGTCACCCTGACCCGCGCCGTGGGCATCACCGCGATCACCCTGCTCACCGGCGCCTCGGTGGCCGCCTGCGGGTCGCTGGCCTTCATCGGCCTGATCGTCCCGCACCTGGTCCGGCCGCTCTCCGGCCCCGACCATCGCTGGCTGCTGCCGTACGCCGGCCTCGCCGGGGCCGCGACCCTGCTCCTGGCCGACGTGGTCGGCCGCGTGGTCGCCCACCCGGGCGAGCTGGAGGTCGGCGTGGTCCTCGCGCTCGCCGGCGCCCCGTTCTTCATCGTCCTGGTACGACGCAGGAAGCCGGTGCGGTTGTGATCGGCGCCGTGTCCCCGCAGACACCCCGGAAGCCGGGGGCCTCGCCGGGCGGGCGGGCGCTGCGCGCCGGGCCCGTCTCCTGGGTCCTGCGGCCGCGCTCCGTCACCGCGACGCTGGTCCTGCTGGCGCTCACGCTGCTGTTCATGGCGCTCAGCATGCGTCTCGGCGACATCCCGATGGGCGTCCTGGACGTCCTCGCCGCGATCGCCGGCGACGGCCCCGACCACTTCGTCGTCATGGAGCTCCGCCTCCCCCGCGCGCTGACCGGCGCCCTCGTCGGCGCGGCGTTCGCCCTGGCCGGCGCGATCACCCAGGCCGTCGCCCGCAACCCGCTGGCCAGCCCCGACATCCTGGGCGTCACCGGGGGCGCCAGCGTCACCGTGGTGGCGATCATCGTGGCGGCCGGGAACACCTGGGGCGGCACGAGCGGCGCCCTCGCCGGGGTGGGCGTCCCGGTCATGGCCCTGGCGGGCGGCCTCGCCGGCGCGCTGACCGTCTACCTGCTGGCCTGGCGGCGGGGCCTGGACGGCTACCGGCTCGTCCTGATCGGCATCGGCGTCTCGGCGGTCTGCGTCAACCTCAAGTACTGGCTGCTGACCGTCGGCGACGTCAACGACAGCGGCCGGGCCATGGTCTGGATCAGCGGCTCGCTGCACGGCAGGGGCTGGGAACACGTCCTGCCGGTCGCGCTCGCGCTCGCCGTGCTCGTCCCGCCGACGCTGATCGGCACCCGCTCGCTGGGCGCGCTGCGCTTCGGCGACGACACCGTGACCGGTCTGGGCGTCCGGATGAACCTGGCCAGGAGCCTGATGATCCTCGCCGCCGTGCTGCTGGCCGCCACGGCGACGGCGTCGGCCGGGCCGATCTCGTTCGTGGCCCTGGCCGCCCCGCAGATCGCGCTCCGCCTGGCCGGGGTGGCACAGCCCCCGCTGATCGTGTCGGCCCTGACCGGCGCGGTCCTCACCAGCGGCGCCGACCTGGTCTCCCGCACCGCCTTCAGCCCCGTGGAGCTGCCGGTGGGCGTGGTCACCGCGGTCCTCGGCGCCCCCTACCTGATCTATCTCCTCGTCCGTGTGCGCAGAAGGGGCCGTACGTGAGACTGCGAGCCGTCGACGTCAGGCTGGGGTACGGCGAGCGCGTGGTCGTCGACGGCCTCGACCTCGGGATCGAGAGCGGGACGGTGACCGCCGTCATCGGGCCCAACGGGTGCGGCAAGTCCACCCTGCTGCGCGCCCTGGGCCGGCTGCTCAAGCCCTCGGGCGGCGAGGTGCTGCTGGACGGCAAGCGCATCGACCGGATGCCCAGCAGGGAGGTCGCCAGGATCCTGGGCGTGCTGCCGCAGGCGCCGTCGGCCCCCGAGGGACTGACGGTCTCCGACCTCGTGGCCAGGGGGCGGCACCCGCACCAGACCTGGTACCGGCAGTGGTCCTCCGACGACGAGTCCGCGATCGGCGAGGCCCTCGCCATGACCGGCCTGCTCGACCTGGGCGACCGCCCGCTGGACGAGCTGTCCGGCGGGCAGCGCCAGCGGGCCTGGATCTCCATGGCCCTCGCGCAGGGCACCGACCTGCTGCTGCTCGACGAGCCGACGACCTTCCTGGACCTGGCCCACCAGATCGAGGTGCTGGAGCTCGTGCGCAGGCTCCACCGCGAGCTGGGCCGCACCGTGGTGATGGTCCTGCACGACCTCAACCTCGCCGCCCGCTACGCCGACCGCCTGGTGGCCATGCGCGGCGGCGAGATCGTCGCCGCGGGGACCCCCGCCGAGGTCCTCACCGAGGCCCTGCTGGCCGAGGTGTTCGAGCTGGAGGCCAGGGTCATCGAGGACCCGGTGGCCGGCACCCCCCTGGTGATCCCCGTCGCCACCCTCTCCCCGGGACGGGCCCGGGGAGAGGAGGGCTAGGGGGTCACTCGCCCAGGAGCGCGTCCACGAAGACCTCGGGGTCGAAGGGGGCCAGGTCGTCCGGGCCCTCGCCGAGACCGACCAGCTTGACCGGGACGCCCAGCTCGCGCTGGACGGAGATGATGATCCCGCCCTTGGCGGTGCCGTCGAGCTTGGTCAGCGCGATGCCGGTGATGTTGACCACCTCGGCGAACACCCGGGCCTGGCGCATGCCGTTCTGGCCGGTGGTCGCGTCCAGGACGAGCAGCACCTCGTCGACCGTGGCCTTCTTCTCGATGACGCGCTTGACCTTGCCGAGCTCGTCCATCAGGCCGGTCTTGGTGTGCAGCCGCCCGGCGGTGTCGACGATCACCACGTCGGCCTTCTCCCTGATGCCCTCGGCGACGGCGTCGAAGGCCACCGAGGCCGGGTCGCCGCCCTCGGGGCCGCGCACCACCCCGGCCCCGACCCGGTCGCCCCAGGTCTGGAGCTGGTCGGCGGCGGCGGCGCGGAAGGTGTCGGCCGCCCCCAGCACGACCTTGCCGCCGTCGCCGATGAGGACGCGCGCCAGCTTGCCGGTCGTGGTGGTCTTGCCGGTGCCGTTGACGCCGACCACCAGGACCACCGCCGGGCGCTCGCCGTGCGGGGAGACGTGCAGCGTACGGTCCATGTCGGTGCCGATCTGGGCGAGCAGCTGCTCCCGCAGCAGGGCGCGCGCCTCCTCGGGCGTCCGGCTGCCCAGCACCTTGACGCGGGTGCGCAGCTCCTCGACCATCGCCCGGGTCGGCGCCACGCCGACGTCGGCGGTGATCAGGGTCTCCTCGATCTCGTCCCAGGCGTCGTCGTCGAGGCGGTCGCGGGAGAGCAGCTCCAGCAGGCCCTTGCCCAGGGTGCTCTGCGAGCGGGCCAGGCGGGCGCGCAGCCGCACCATCCGGCCGGCCGACGGCGGCGGGACCTCGACCGGCGGCAGGACGGTGACGTCCGCGGGGTCGATCGGCCTGGCCGGCGGCGGCACGGTGGTCGTCGCCGCGTCCTCGTCCACGGCCGTGCCGCCCCCGGGCGCCTGCGGCTGCCCGGAGACCGGCGGCGCCTGGGGCGGTTCGACCCGCGGCGGCGTCCTGCGCACCGACCGGAACAGCAGGAGCATGCCGCCGCCCGTCAGCAGGGCGATGACGGCGATGATCGCGATTATGCCGAGATAGGCTTCCACAAGACCACAGTTTTCCAGACGTCCCGGGATGCTCGCTCCCCGGTGTACGCGCCCACGCTCAGGCGGGCTCGTGTTCCCGCAGGCGCTGGCTGATGACCTGGGTGACGCCGTCCCCGCGCATCGACACCCCGTAGAGCGCGTCGGCGATCTCCATCGTGCGCTTCTGGTGGGTGATGATGATGATCTGCGAGGTCTGCCGCAGCTCCTCGAAGAGCGTCAGCAGGCGCTGGGTGTTGGTGTCGTCCAGCGCGGCCTCCACCTCGTCCATCACGTAGAACGGCGAGGGCCGGGCCTTGAAGATGGACACCAGGAACGCCACCGCGGTCAGCGACCGCTCGCCGCCCGACAGCAGCGAGAGCCGCTTGACCTTCTTGCCCGGCGGGCGGGCCTCGACCTCGACGCCGGTGGTCAGCATGTCCTCCGGATCGGTGAGCAGCAGCCTGCCCTCCCCGCCGGGGAACACCCGCGTGAAGATCGTCTCGAACTCGCGGGCCACGTCGGCGAAGGCCGCCCCGAAGACCTGCTCGACCCGCTCGTCGACCTCCTTGACCACCAGCAGCAGGTCACGGCGGGTCTTCTTGAGGTCCTCCAGCTGCGAGGTGAGGAAGGAGTGGCGCTCCTCCAGGGCCGCGAACTCCTCCAGCGCGAGCGGGTTGACCTTGCCGAGCTGGGCCATCTGGCGGTCGGCCGCCTTGGCGCGCCTGAGCTGCTCGTCGCGGTCGTAGGGCACGGGGTCGCCGTCGGCGACCGGCACCGGTTCGTCCGGGCCGTACTCGGCGACGAGGGTCTCGGTCTCGACCCCGTACTCCTCCACCGCCCGCGCCTGGAGCTGCTCCAGGCGCAGGCGCTGCTCGGTGCGCGCCATCTCGCTGCCGTGCGCCCGGTTGACGAGCTTGTCCAGCTCCCCGGAGAGCTCGCGCACGCGGACCCGGACGGCCTTGAGCGAGGCGTCGATCCGGCCGCGCGCCAGCTCCGCCTCGTCGCGCTCGGCGGCGGCGGCCGTCAGCGAGGACTCCAGCGCGCGCAACGTCAGCTCGGTGCCCCGCACGACCGCCTGGGCCGTACGGGCCTGCTCGCGGCGGCGCATCCGGCGCTCGGCCGCCCTGGCGCGCTCCTCGCGCTCGCGCTCGGCGGCGCGCGTCAGCTCCTCGGCCCTGCCCTCGATGCCCCGGACCCGCTCCTCGGCGGTCCGTACGGCGAGGCGGGCCTCCATCTCCTCCTGCCGGGCCGTCGCGCAGATCGCGGCGAGCTCGTCGCGCAGGTCGGTGGCGGGCTCGGTCTCGACCTCCTCGGCCCCGAGGGCCGCGGCGAGCCGCTCCTCCAGCTCGGCGAGGCCGGCCGCGTCCCGGTCGCGCGCCTCCTCGGCGGCCCGTACGCCCCGGGCGAGCCGCTCGCACTCGTCGCGGGCGGCCTTGGCGGCGGCGCCGAGCTGGGCGAGCCGCCTGGCCACCGCGGCCACCTGCTGGTCGGCCTCGCGCTGCCTGGCCCGCAGGCGGTCCAGCGCGGCCTGGGCGGCGTCGAGGCCGCCCTGGGCGTTCTGCACGCCGGTCTGGGCCTCGGCGACCCGGGCCCGCGCGGTCTCGACCGCCCCCTGCGCCTCGGCCTCGACCTCGGCCGCCTCCTCCAGCCCGTCCGCGGCGAGCTCGGCCGCGGTCCGGGCCCCGGCCAGGTCGGCGGCGGCCTCGTCCAGCGCGGCCCGCATCTGCAGGGCGGAGGTGCCGCCGGGCGAGCCTCCCCTGGCGGCGTGGGCGCCCAGCAGGTCGCCCGAGCGGGTGACGGCCCGCAGGCCGGGCAGCTGCTCCACCGCCTTCCTGGCGGCCGCGAGGTCGTCCACCACCAGCACGCCCCCCAGCAGGGCGGCGACGGCCGCGCGGAGCTCGGCGGGGACGACGACCAGGTCGGCGGCCCACTCGGTGCCCTCCAGCGGCACCCGGCCCGCCGGGGCCGCCGCCTCGCCCGAGGTGACGACCAGGGACGCCTGGCCCGCCTCGCGGCTCCTGAGGAACTCCAGCGCGTCGGCCGCGTCCTGCAGCGACCCGACCGCGACGGCCTCGGCCGCCGCGCCGAGCACGGCGGCGACGGCCACCTCGGCGCCGGGCCGTACCGAGAGCATGGTGGCCAGCGGGCCGATCACACCGGCCGGTCCCTCGGCGAGCAGCGCCGCGGCCCCGTCGGCGCCCTGGGCCAGGCCCATCTCCAGCGCCTCGAACCTGGCCTCCAGCGCGGCCACCTGGCGCTGCGCCCGCTGGTCGGCCTCCCGGGCCGCGGTCAGGGCGGCCCTGGCCGCGCCGAGCGCGCCGTCCGGGCCGGCGACCGCCGCGCGGGCGGCCTCGACCCCGGCCCTGGCCGCCTCGACCGACTCCCTGGCCTGCTCGACGGTCTCCAGAGCGATCTCCAGCTCCTCGGCGAGGGCGGGATCGGCGGCCGGCTCGGCGCGTTCCTGACCGTCGTGCTCGGCCCGGGCCGCCTCGGCGCGCTGCTCGGCCTCCTCCAGCGAGCGGCGCAGCCTGCCGATCTCCTCCTCGGCCGCGGTGGCGCGGCTGCGCGCGGCCCCGGCCTGCCCCCTGAGCCTGGCCAGGCCCTCGCGCCGGTCGGCGGCGGCCCTGGCCTCGGCGGCGAGCCGCCGTTCCTCCGCGGCGAGCGCCCCCTCGGTCTCGGTACGCGCGGCCACGGCCGTGGCGAGCGTCTCCTGCTCCTGGGCCAGGAGCTCGGCCAGGACGCGTTCCTGCTCGCGCGCCTCCTCGGCCTCGCGCTCCAGGTCCTCCGGGTCGCGCCCGCGCCGCTCCACGGCGGTGTCGGAGGCGTTCCGGTGTCGCTCGGCGGCGAGACCGGCCAGGCCTCGCAGGCGCTCACGCAGGGAGGAGAGCCGGAAGAAGGTCTCCTGGGCGGCGGCCAGCCGCGGCTGGGCCTGGGCCTCGGCGGCCTCCAGCTCGGCCTCGGCGACCTGGCCCTGTTCGAGCTCGGTCTCCACCGCGGCGCGGCGGGCCAGCACGGCGGCCTCGTCGGCCATCTCCCGCTCCAGCGCGGTGCGCAGGGTGAGCACGTCGTCGGCGAGCAGGCGGAGCCTGGCGTCGCGCAGGTCGGCCTGGATGACCGCGGCCTTCCTGGCGATCTCGGCCTGGCGGCCCAGCGGCTTGAGCTGGCGGCGCAGCTCGGTGGTCAGGTCCTGCACCCGGGTCATGTTGGCCTGCATGGCGTCCAGCTTCCGCAGCGCCTTCTCCTTGCGCTTGCGGTGCTTCAGGACGCCCGCGGCCTCCTCGATGAACGCCCGGCGCTCCTCGGGACCGGCGTGCAGCACCTGGTCGAGCTGGCCCTGGCCGACGATGACGTGCATCTCGCGGCCGATGCCGGAGTCGGAGAGCAGCTCCTGGATGTCGAGCAGGCGGCAGGTGTCACCGTTGATCGCGTACTCGCTCTGGCCGGCCCGGAACATCAGCCTGCTGATCGTCACCTCGGTGTAGTCGATCGGGAGCATGCCGTCGGTGTTGTCGATGGTCAGGGTGACCTCGGCCCGGCCCAGCGGCGCCCGCGAGGAGGTGCCGGCGAAGATGACGTCCTCCATCTTGCCGCCGCGCAGCGACTTGGCGCTGTGCTCGCCCATCACCCAGGCCAGGGCGTCGACCACGTTGGACTTGCCCGACCCGTTGGGGCCGACGACCGCGGTGATGCCCGGCTCGAACCGGAGCGTGGTGGCCGAGGCGAAGGACTTGAACCCGCGCAGGGTGAGGGTCTTCAGATACACCCCGGCACCCCCTCCCCGGTCCGGCCGCGCCCCCCGGCGGGGCGCGCCCTGTGCCATCGGCCGCCCTCGGCCGTCCCCGGCCCGCTCCCGGCCGGCCTGCTCCCGGTCTGCTCCCGGCGGCGACGAGCGTGTCCTCCCTCGTCAGCCCGCGGCTCCGTTCACGCGGGGAAGACTACCGTTCTTCACCCCCGCCCGCCCGCGCACCGCCTATCGTGCCCTGCATGGACGCGGAACGCGGTGAGAGCGAGGCTCCGTCACACCCGCCGAGACCACACCCGCCGAGGTCGTGCCCCCCGGGGTCCCGGCCGCCCGGGTACGAGCCGCCCGGGACCGGATCACCGGGCTCCCGGCCCGCCGGAGCGGGGCTTCCCGGCCCTCGGACGACCGGATCCCAGACGTCGGACCTCAGGACGGCCGGATCCCGGACGTCGGGACCCCCCACGGCCGGCCCCGAGGCTCCGGGACCCCGGACGGCCGGTTCGCGGGAGGCGGGAGCGGCGGGCGGTGAGCGCGGGCCGGGGCGGCGCGCCTTCCTGGCGGGCGCCGGGCTGACCACGCTGAGCCTGGGAGCGGCCGCGCTGGCGCTCGGCCCCGAGGGCATCCGGAGCGCGTACGCCCAGATCGTCTGCGGGCCGCTCCCCCGGCCTCCGGTGACGTCCCCTGGAACGCTCCAGCGCAGCCGCGTGGACCGGCGACGGGTGATCGTCGGGTTGCCGCCGGGGGCCGGGGACGGGCTCCCCGTCGTGATCATGCTTCACGGGGCCGCCGGTGACGCGCGCACGCCGTTCGGCACCTACGCCGTCCATCGTTACCTGGCCGCGGGCGGCGGGCGCTTCGCGGTCGTCTCGATCGACGACTGGCCGTCCGCCGACATCCCGGGCGCGCTGCTGCCGTACCTGACCTCGAACGGGATGGACACCGCGAAGATCGGCCTGATGGGGTGGTCGTCGGGGGGCGCGGGGGCGCTGAGGCTGGCCGCCGAGCTCGGTCCCGAGCAGGTGGGAGCGGTCGTCGCGGCGTCGCCCGCGGTGAGCGCGGCCCAGGCCCCGCTGCGCGAGCTCGTGGACATCCCGGTCTGGCTGGGGTGCGGCGAGCACGACGCGTGGGCCCGGCAGACCCAGACCATGCTCAAGGCCCTCAAGGCGCTGGGCGCCACGGCCGAGGGTGGGATCGCCGACGGGTGCCAGGACACGGCCTACCGCCGCAGGGTGTTACCCGAGCAGCTCGCCTTCCTGGCACGACATATAGGACGCTTATGACCCACATAAGGCCATATACAGCGTCATATGACAAGGGACGCCCCGATGAGGCGTCCCTGGACAGTTCCTTCCGCCCCGGCCCCGTTAGGTGAGAGCCGGCTCGCGATCCTGCAGACGGTTGAACTCCTCATCGCGACTGCCTGCCGCGAGTTCGTCGTTCTGGGCCTGGAGCCGGGTGAGCTCTCCCTCGAGATCACGGATGCGCTGCTGAAGGCGACGCATTTCCGAGACCATCCGAGGGTCGGGACCGCCGACGTGGCCGAGTAGAGCCTTCGCCATAGTAAAGGGTCCTCCACGCTGAGTGACCAGACTGGTTCGCGCACTTCTTTGCCGCGGGAGGGGTGCGCGTGGTTCTTTATCAAGAGTCGCACCGGTGAGGGAGACGGTCAAGTTGAACGCTCCGTATGGATGCACCGATGGGCACTCTCGACGGTCAAATATACCTTATTTTGGGTGGTTTAGGGAAGTGGTCAGCGCTCGACGAACCCCTCGGGACTACCTTTGGGCTCGCTCCAGCGCTCGACGACCCCGTCGACCCGCCCGGGCGTGTCGCCCCCGCGCAGGAGCCCCAGCAGATCGGCGCACGCCCGCCGCGGCCCCTGGGCGACCACCTCGACCCGGCCGTCGGCCGTGTTGCGCGCCCAGCCGGCCAGGCCGAGCTCCAGGGCGCGGGACCGCGTCCACCAGCGGAAGCCCACCCCCTGCACGCGTCCCCGCACCCAGGCCGTGAGCCGCACCCGCGCCGTGTCCGCCGTCCCGGCCGCGCCCGTCCCGGCCGTGCCCGTTCCGGTCGCGTCCGTCCTCGGCGTGCCCGTCCGCGCGCCGGCCGTCGCGGTCGTGTCCGTCCCGGCGCCGGTCACCCCGGCCTCCTCCGGACCGTCCCCGGCCCGCGTCACCGCGCCGTCCTTCTCGGCCTGGGCTGGCAGCGGGGGCAGCTGTAGGAGGAGCGGTTCATGAACGCCTCGCGGACGATCGGCGCCCCGCACCGGGAACAGGGCAGGTCACGCCTGCCGTAGACGGCCAGGGACCGGTCGAAGTAGCCGCTCTCCCCGTTGACGTTCACGTACAGGCTGTCGAAGGAGGTGCCGCCCTCGGACAGCGCCGCGGCCATCACCTGCCGGGCCGCCGCCAGCAACTCGGCGATCTTCGGCCCGGTCAGCGCCCCGGTGGGCCTGGCGCCGTGCAGCCTGGCCCGCCAGAGCGCCTCGTCGGCGTAGATGTTGCCGACACCGCTGATCAGCGACTGGTCCAGCAGCGCCCGTTTGATCTCGGTCTGGCGGAGTCGCAGCCGCCGGGCGAACCCCGCCTCGTCGAAGTGCTCCTCGAACGGGTCGGCCGCGATGTGCGCGATCGGCTCGGGAACCGCCCGGCCGCTCGCGTGCGCCATCGGGGTGACCAGCACGTGGCCGAAGGTCCGCTGGTCGACGAAGCGCAGCTCCGGGCCGCCGTCGGTGAAGGACATCCGGACGCGCAGGTGCTTCTCCGGCGGGGAACCGGGCTCCACGACCAGCAGCTGGCCGCTCATCCCCAGGTGCGCCAGGACCGCGTCGGATCCGTCCAGGGGCAGCCAGAGGTACTTGCCCCGGCGCTCGGCGACCCCGACGGTGCGGCCCCTGAGACGGAAGGAGAACTCCTCGGCGCCGGGCAGGTGCCGCCTGATCGCCCGGGGGTGGAGCACCTCGGCGTGGGCGACCACCCGTCCTGAGACCCACCGCTCCAGGCCGCGGCGGACCACCTCGACCTCGGGCAGCTCGGGCATGGCCCCTCCTCCGTCGGATCGGCAGCGTCGGCAGCGTCGGAACGGCAGCGCCGGATCAGCCGGCGTCGCGTCGTTCGCGGTCCTGGCGGATCCGGTTCCAGGCCGCCTCGGCGGCCTGCTGCTCCGCCTCCTTCTTCGAACGCCCCGAGCCCGCGCCGTATGCCTCCCCGCCGACCCTGACGACCGCCGTGAAGGACTTGGCGTGGTCGGGCCCGCTCTCCTCGACGTGGTACTCGGGCACGCCGAGCGACTCCGAGGCGGTGAGCTCCTGCAGGGAGGTCTTCCAGTCGAGCCCGGCGCCGAGCGAGGCCGAACGGGTGATGAGCGGGTCGAAGAGCAGGTGGACGACGCGGAACGCCTCGTCCAGGCCCCTGTTCACGTAGACCGCGCCGATCAGCGCCTCGAGGGTGTCGGCGAGGATCGAGGACTTGTCGCGTCCCCCGGTGCCCTCCTCGCCCCGGCCCAGCCGCAGGAACCGGCCCAGGCCCAGCGAGCGGGCCACGTCGGCCAGGGCGCGCATGTTGACCACTGCGGCCCTGAGCTTGGCGAGCTGGCCCTCGGGCAGGTCGGGGTGGTTGCGGTAGAGGGTGTCGGTGACGACCAGGCCCAGCACCGAGTCGCCCAGGAACTCCAGGCGCTCGTTGGTGGGCAGCCCGCCGTTCTCGTACGCGTAGGAGCGGTGGGTCAGCGCCCGCTCCAGGATGGCGACGTCCAGGTGGACCGCCAGCAGGCGCTCCAGCTCGTCCTTGACGAACTCGACGGCGACCGGCTTGACGCTCGTGGCCATGACTTCTCCTCGCACGTTCTGTGATCGAATGCGCGATGGCGAAGATGAGGACCGAAGAGATGCCCGAAGACCCCGAAGACGTGGTGGGCGCCGGGAAAGAGGGTACGCGTTCTACCGCGAACCCCGGCGTCCACCACAGCCGCGGGCGGACCGCCATCGCAGGGGTGAGCACGGTGGCGCCGGCCGGATCCGTGAGGACCCGGCCGGCGACCGTCGGTCAGCGTGCGATCAGGCGGAGGGCTCGATCACCTGACGGCGGTTGTACGTGCCGCAGGTCGGACATGCCACGTGCGGACGCTTCGGCGAGCGGCACTGGGGGCAGCTCACGAGCGAAACCGCGGCGGCCTTCCACTGCGACCTGCGGGAGCGAGTGTTGCTCCGCGACATCTTGCGCTTTGGGACAGCCACGTCAGCTCTCCTGATCGTTGTTATGTTCCGGAACCAGGCCCTGCAGCTTGGCCCAGCGGGCGTCGATGACTTCGTGGCCGTGGTCGGGCTCGGCGTCCGCCAGCCTGACCCCGCACTCCACGCAGAGCCCGGCGCAGTCCTCACTGCAGACCGGGCTCAGCGGAAGCGTGAGCACGACCGCGTCGCGAAACGCGGGTTCGAGATCGAGAAGTTCACCGTCGAGAAGCGAGTCACCCTCGGCAGCATCCTCTGCCGAGTAGAAGAACAGCTCCTGGAACTCCACCTCGGTGTGCGAGGTGACCGGTTCCAGGCAGCGTGCGCACTCCCCCCGCAGCGGGGACCGCGCAGTGCCCGTGACGAGCACACCCTCCATGACCGCCTCAAGCCGGATCTCCAGCTCGACGTCGGCGTCCTTGGGGACGCCGATCATGTCGACGCCGATGTCCGCCGGTGCCGGGAGGGTGAGACTCATCCGGCGCATCGACCCTGGCCGCCGCCCCAGGTCATGGGTAGAGATCACCCATGGGGCTCGGGGGTCAAGGGTACGCTGGTTCATTTCACTCTCATCAGGCATGGCGCATCACCGCCGTCGTGCAAGGCCGAAACAAGAGAATACCAGTGCCTAGCCCCTGAGCCGTTCGACCAGGAGTTCCTGCACGAGGTCCGGGACCAGTCCGGCCACGTTGCCGCCGTACTTGGCGATCTCCTTGATGCGGCTGGACGACAGGAAGGAGACCTCGGGGCCGGTGGCCATGAACAGGGTCTCCACCCCCGACATCCGGTAGTTGAGCTGGGCCATCTGGAGCTCGTAGTCGAAGTCGCTGACCGCGCGCAGCCCCTTGACGATGGCCGGGATCTCCTGCTGTCTGCAGTAGTCGACCAGCAGGCCGTGGAACTTGTCCACGCGGACGTTCCCGTACTCCTTGGTGACGGTCTGGAGCATCTGGATGCGCTCCTCCACCGTGAAGAGGCTCTTCTTCTCGATGTTGATCAGCACCGCCACGACGACCTCGTCGTACTGCCGGGAGGCCCGGCCGATGATGTCGAGATGACCGTTCGTGACGGGATCGAACGATCCCGGACAGACAACGCGACGCAAGGTGGACCCCCTGCTGCTCTAAGGATTCCCGGCGGCGCGACCGTACCAAACGGACGCTTCGCCATAACGACGGCCCCTCTCCTCTTCGTACCCGTCCGGCCAGACAAGGGCGCCGCCCCTGGTCTCCCGCTCCACCGCGATCAGGGCGTCCGGCGCCAGCCAGCCCCGGTCGCGCAGCAGTTCCAGCACCGTCCGAACCTCCTTCTCCCCCAGCGCGTACGGCGGATCGGCGAGAACGAGGTCGTACGCGCGCACGGAGTCACCGGCCTCACCGGAGCTCGCGGAGCTCGCGGAATCCGGCCCGGTCCCGGCGTCCGGCCCCGTCCCCCGCCCCGGCCGGGCCCCGGCGTCCCGTCCGGGGGCGGGGGCCGCGGGGCCCCTGTCCAGCAGGCGCTCCACGCGGTCGGCGACGACGCGCGCCCCGGCCAGGCCCAGGGACGCGACGTTCTGCCTGATCGTCCGTACCGCGCGGGCGTCCGACTCCACGAGCGTCACGTGAGCGGCTCCCCGGGAGAGCGCCTCCAGCCCGAGCGCGCCCGAGCCCGCGTACAGGTCGAGCACCGCGCATCCGTCCAGCGGCCCGATCAGCGACCCGACGGTGGAGAAGATCCCCTCCCTGGCCCGGTCGCTCGTGGGGCGGGTCCCCCGCCCCGGCGGGACGGCCAGCCGCCGCCCTCCTGCGCTTCCCGCGATGACTCGGCTCACCCGGTCATCCTCTCAGCGCGCCGCGCTCCCCGCCCCCGCCGGTCCGGGCTCCCAGCACCGCCCACCCGGGCTCCGGACACCGCCGATCCGGGTTCTGGACGCCGCCGGTCCGGGCTCCGGACACCGCCGGCGCGGCGCGCGACCGGTGCCCCGCGGCGCCGCGCACGCAGCACGGCGTGTCGCGGCGCATCACATAACCGCAGGTCAAAAGGGTCCTGGCAGGTGATCTAGGTCAAGAGTGGGCAAGGAGTGGCGACGAAAGCGCAAGGGTCGTTCCGTCCGGTGCCCGTCCCTTGCATGATGTTTCCTGCGGCCTCCAAGTGACCCAGGGGGAGGCCGACCGGCGTGATCGTGAGCCCTTCCGCACGCCGGTGCTCTCGGCACCTGACCCGGGAGTGGGCCCAGGCGGGGACGGCATTCGGGGGGAGGCCGTCCCCGCAGTTGGGCTTCTCGGCCCGAGGCGGGAGACCGGGTGCGGACCCCGAGCCCCGGGACCGCGCGAGCGCGCGAGACGTCCCGGACACACGGAAGGCCCGGGACGCTCGAGATATCCCGGGTACGTGAGACATCCCAGGCGCGGAAGACGTCCCGGGCGCGTGAGACGTCCCGGACGGGGTGTCACGCCTTCTCCAGGTACTCGGCGCGCTCGTCCGCGAGGAGCCTGTCGATCTCGGCGCGGAGCACCGGGTGGCCCGCGAGCCCGGGGTCGGCCTCCAGCATGGCCTCGGCGTCCAGGCGTGCGGCGTGGATGACCTCCTCGTCGCGCAGCAGCGCGAGCATCTTCAGCGACGATCTGCGCCCGGACTGCGCCACTCCGAGCACATCACCCTCCCTGCGCTGTTCCAGGTCCACACGGGACAGCTCGAAGCCGTCCAGGGTGGCCGCCACCGCGTCGAGCCTGGCCCGGGCGGGAGTGCCGCCCGGCGCGTCGGTCACCAGCAGGCACAGGCCCGGCAGCCCGCCCCGGCCGACCCGGCCGCGGAGCTGGTGGAGCTGGGACACGCCGAACCGGTCGGCGTCCATGATGACCATGACCGAGGAGTTGGGGACGTCGACGCCGACCTCGATGACCGTGGTCGCCACCAGGACGTCGATCTCCCCGCGGGTGAAGGCCCTCATCACCGCGTCCTTGTCCTCGGGCGGGAGCTTGCCGTGCAGCACCTCGACGCGCAGCCCCTCCAGCGGGCCCGCCGACAGGGTCTCGGCCACCTCCGTCACCGCCAGCGGCGGCCTGCGCTCGTCGTCGGCCTTGGACATGTCGCCCTCGTCGCCCTCCAGGTCGCCGATGCGCGGGCAGACCACGTACGCCTGGCGGCCCAGGCCGATCTCCTCGCGCAGCCGCGTCCAGGCCCGGTCGAGGAAGTGCGGCTTCTCCGCCGCGGGGACCACGTGCGTGGTGATCGGGGCGCGCCCGGAGGGGAGCTGGGAGAGCGTGGAGACGGCCAGGTCGCCGAAGACCGTCATCGCGACCGTGCGCGGGATGGGCGTGGCGGTCATGACCAGCACGTGCGGGCGGCCCTCCCCCGCCTTCTCCCGCAGGGCGTCGCGCTGCTGCACGCCGAACCGGTGCTGCTCGTCCACCACGACCAGGCCGAGGTCGGCGAACTGGACGCGCTCCTGCAGGACGGCGTGGGTGCCGACGACGATGCCGGCCGTGCCCGAGGCGGCGTCGAGCATGGCCGAGCGGCGGGCCGCGGCCCCCAGCGAGCCGGTGAGCAGGGCGACCGCGGTGCCGCCGAACATGCCGCCGGCGGCCAGGTCCCCGAGCATGGCCGAGATCGACCGGTGGTGCTGCTGGGCGAGGACCTCGGTGGGGGCCAGCAGCACGGCCTGCCCGCCCGCGTCGACCACCTGGAGCATCGCCCGCAGCGCCACGACGGTCTTGCCCGCGCCGACCTCGCCCTGGAGCAGCCGGTGCATGGGGTGGGGCAGGGACAGGTCGGCGGCGATCTCCTCGCCGACCTCGCGCTGCCCCTCGGTGAGCTCGAACGGCAGCCGCTCGTCGAACGCCGCGAGCAGCCCGCCCTCGATCGCGGGCCGGGGCGTGGTCGCCCAGGCGGCCGCCGCCATCTTGCGCTGCAGCAGCACCGCCTGGAGCAGGAACGCCTCGTCGAACCTGAGCCGCTTGCGCGCCCTGCCCACGTCGGCGTGGTCGCGGGGGCGGTGGATCGCCAGCAGCGCGTCCGACAGACCGGGGAGCCGGTGCCGGGCGCGCAGCGCGGCCGGGAGCGGATCGTCCAGCTCGCCCATGGTGTCGAGGACGACGCCCAGCGCCCTGCGGATCGCCCAGGGCGTCACGTCCTTGCCCGCCGGGTAGATCGGCACGAGCGCGGCGGCGAACTCCTCGGCCCCGGTCTCGTTCTCCTCGATCATCTCGAACTCGGGGTGGGAGAGCTGCCACTTGCGCTTCTCGCCCTGGCCGAAGGCGCCGACCTTGCCGGCGAACATGCCCCGCCTGCCGGGCCGCAGCCGCGTCTCGGCGATGTGCGAGGTCTTCCCGAAGAAGGACAGGTAGATCTTGCTGCCGCGGGCGTCGGCCACCTCGACCTCCAGCCAGGTGCCGCCCTTGTTGCGCATCGGCCTGCGCATGGCCCTGGTGACCTCGCCCACCACGGTGACGTGCTCGTCGACCTGCAGGTCGACGAGGTCGGTGAGCTCGCCACGCTCGGCGTAGCGGCGCGGGTAGTGCCGCAGCAGGTCGCCGACGGTGCGCAGATCGAGAACGCTCTCCAGCAGCTTGGCCGTCTTTGGGTCCAGCGCCTTCGCCAGCGGCTCGTCGAAGCTCGTCACCCGAGTTTTCTACCGTGCCCGGGCGACAGAATTCACCTCGCCCGGCTCACTCGACGCCGATGAGCAGCGGATAGCCCCCCTGCCCGCCCTCGTAGCGCACCACCTCGACGTCCGGCCTGGTGGTGGCCAGGTACTCCTGCACGGCGCGGGCCGGCCCGCCGGAGGTCCCGGCGCCCTCCAGGAGGGTGACCAGCTCGCTGCCCGAGGACACCAGCCGGCGGGCCACCTCCAGGGCGGTGCCGGCCAGGTCCGCGCCGATCACCGCGGCCTCCCCGTCGACCACCCCCAGCACGTCGCCGGGCACGACCAGGCCCGCGCTGGTCATCACCTCGCGGTCGGCCGCCCAGACGTGGCCGTGGCGGGTGTGCGCGGCGGCCTCGGTCATGGCCACCACGTCGTCGTCGAAACGGCGCAGCGGGTCGTGCACGGCCAGCGCCGACAGTCCCTGCACCGAGGCCCTGGTCGGGATCACGCCGACCGTCAGGCCCTCCTCGCGGGCGATCTCGGCGGCGGCCACCGCGACCTCGCGGACGCCGCTGTCGTTGGGCAGGACCACGACCTGCGCCCCGGCCTTCCTGATCGCGGCCAGCACCGCCGCCAGCGGCGGGGTCGAGCCGGGTTCGCGGCGTACGACCACGGCGCCCGCCTCCTCGAACACCGCGGCCAGCCCCGGCCCCGCGGCCACCGCGACCACGCCCCGCCCCCGGGTGGCCGGGTGGGTCCTGCCGTGGCCGGCCAGGTACGTCACCATGATCCGGTGGGGCCGTCCCCGCCGCACGGCCGCCTCGATCGCGGCGCCGGCGTCGTCGGTGTGGACGTGCACGTTCCACAGGCCGTCGCCGCCCACGACCACGAGCGAGTCGCCGAGCGCGTCGAGCTCCTCGCGCAGCGCCGCGACCTCGGCCTCGGTGGCGTCGAGGAGGTACATGACCTCGTAGCCGGGCCCGCCGGCGCTCTCCCCGGCGTCCCCGGTGTCCCGTCGCGCGGCCTCCCCGGACGGGCGGACCGGGGCGGGGACGTCCACCCGTCCGGTGTAGGAGTCGGTGACGACGGCGGCGAGGCTCTCCAGGATGAGGGCCAGGCCGGCGGCGCCGGCGTCGACCACCCCGTTGCGGGCCAGGACGTCGAGCTGGTCGGGGGTACGGCGGAGCGCTGCGCGCGCCTCCCGCGCGGCGCTCCGCGCGACCGAGGCGAGATCGTTCCCCATGACGGGGGCCGGGTCGCCGCATGCGACGGAGGCCGGGGCGTTCCGCGCGGCCGGGCCCGGGTGCCCGGCCTCGGTCGCCGGCTCGCCGCGTACCGCCGCGGCCACGGCCGTCAGGACGCTCAGGATCGTGCCCTCGACCGGCCTGGAGACCGCGGCGCGGGCCAGCTCGGCGGCCCGCACCAGGCCGCGTCCGAGATCCGGCCCGTCCCCACGGGCCTTTCCGAGCACCTCGGCGAGGCCGCGCAACGCCTGGCTGACGATCACTCCGGAGTTGCCCCGGGCCCCCAGCAGCGCCCCCTGCGCGAGCGCCTGCCAGGTGCGGGCCGCGTCCGCGTCGCCGGGCAGCCCGTCGAGCGCCTCGGCCGCCGACAGCATGGTCAGGTGCAGGTTGGTGCCGGTGTCGCCGTCGGGCACCGGGAAGACGTTGAGGGCGTCGATCTCCTCGCGTCCCCTGCCCAGGGTCTCCGCGGCCAGCCGCGACCACCTGCGGACCGCGGGCGGGTCGAGAACCTGCAACATCCCTGACCTCCTGCTCGCGGCCGCGTCCACACCGCGTCCGTACCGTTCTCCGTACGCGACCAGCGGTGGCGTGTCCCGTGATGCGCTACGGTTGCCTCCGGAGATTATCCCCGTCCGGCCGCTCACGGCGGCTCGCGTTCGCGTGCACGACCGGACATCGGATATTCTCGTATGGCCAGCCGGTCGTCCCGGCATGCCCGATGACCGCCCGGCAGTGCGGCGGATCGAGCCTCTCGACTGATCTAAGGAGCGAACCGTGGCTTCCGTTTGCGACGTTTGCGCTAAGAAGCCGACTTTCGGCAACAACGTCTCCCACTCGCACCGCCGCACCCGCCGCCGCTGGAACCCGAACATCCAGCCCGTGCGCGCAGTGGTGAACGGCACGCCGAAGCGGCTGAACGTTTGCACCTCCTGCATCAAGGCGGGCAAGGTCGCTCGCTGACCCGAGCCTTCGCGAAGCCCGTCGTCCCCATCGGGGCGGCGGGCTCCGTCGTTCCCGGGGACCTCAGGAGGGGCGCAGCCGCCAGGCGTGGTCCACCGGGCCGATGCCCGCCCCCAGGGGGAACCCGCGCGCGATCGCGCCGGTGACGTACTCCTTGGCCTTCTCCACCGCGCAGGGCACGTCCTCGCCGAGGGCCAGGTGGGAGGCGATCGCCGAGGCCAGGGTGCAGCCGGTGCCGTGGGTGTGGCGGTTGTCGTGGCGTTCGGCGGTGAAGCGGAACTCCCGGCTCCCGTCGGTCAGCAGGTCCACCGGCGCTCCCGGCAGGTGGCCGCCCTTGACGAGCGCCCAGGCGGGGCCGAGCTCCAGGACGGCGTCGGCGGCGCGTCGCAGGTCGGACTCGTCCTCGACCTTCACACCGGTGAGCTGGAGGACCTCCCACAGGTTGGGGGTGACCACGGTGGCCGTGGGCAGCAGGCGCGACCTCATCGTCTCCACGGCCTCGGGAGCCAGGAGGGAGTCGCCGTGCTTGGAGACGCCGACCGGGTCCACGACCACGGGCACGTCCAGCCCCGCCAGCACCTCGGCCACCGTCTCGACCAGCACGGGTGAGGCGAGCATGCCGGTCTTGACCGCCTGGGCGCCGATGTCGCCGAGCACCGAGTCGAGCTGGGCGCGGACCGCCTCCGCCGGGAGCTCCCAGTAGCCCTGGACCCCCGTCGAGTTCTGGGCGGTCACGGCGGCGATCACGCTCATGCCGTGCACGCCCAGCGCCAGCATGGTCTTCAGGTCGGCCTGGATGCCCGCGCCGCCTCCGGAGTCGGAACCGGCGACGGTCAGGACGCGAGGGGGGGTCGAATCGGTCATGTCTCCCATCCAACCAGCTCGGGCCGGGACCTCGGCTCGGGCGGCGATCCTCGGGACGCCCCCGGCGAGGGTCCGGGAGCGCCGGTTCGGACGGCGAGGATCACGGTCCGGGCCACGGCCCCGGGATCACGCCTCAGGCCACGGCCCCGGGATCACGGCCCGGGCCGCGGTCACGGGCCCCGGGGTCACGGGGTGAGGGGTTCACGGGGTCAGGCGACGGCGCACTCGCCCTGGTCGCTCCGGCAACTGCGTGGAACGGTCGCGTCCCCGCGCGCGGTGTAGGTGACCACGAGCCGATCACCGGCCTTCAGGCCGGCCGGCGACTCGATCACCAGGTCCTCGCCGATCTGATCCCACGTGGCCCCCTCCAGCGAGGAGACCTCGCCGCCGACCGGCAGGCTCACCGTGAGGCCGTCGACGCTCTCGTCCGCGGCGACCTCCAGCCGGACGGTGTAGGTGCGGACCTCCTGGTCCACGACCTCGGCGCCGACCGTGACCGCGGCGCCTCCGGTGAGCGGCGCGGGACGTTCCAGGGAGTCGTCGCCGCTGGGGACGGGTTCGGGGGTGGGCGCGGCGGTGCTCGGGGCCTGCGTGGGCGCCCCGGTGGGAGCCGGGTCGGGGTCGTCGTTGACCAGGGGCTCGGCGGTGGTGGCGCCGGGCTCGGGCTTGCTCGTGGACGACGGCCTGCGGGCGTCCGGCGTGTCCTCGTCGCCCCTGGGGGCGCGGGTGGCCCTGCGCGTCGTGGTGGGACGCGGCGCGGAGGTGGCCTCGCCGCCCCTGCGGGTGGTGACGGGGGCCGGGGAAGGACTGGGCCCGGCGGTCTCGTCGCCCGCCTCGGAGGGGTCCTCGGACGGCGCGGCGTCGCCGGTGCCGTCGGGGTCACCGCCGTCGGGGTCGGCGGACTCGTCGGCCGGGACGGGCTGGTTCGACGCCGCCGTGACGCAACCGGCGGGCGGGCAGGCGGGCTTCTCCGAGCCGGTCATCACGCGGACACCGGCCACGGTGCCGCCGAGCAGCACGACCACGGCGGCGACGACCAGCAGCGTCATCCTGACCCGCCCGCCGGGCTTCTCGTCGTCCTCGGGCCACGGGGCGGCCGAGACGGACGGCTCGGACTCCGACGTCCACCCCGATCCCAGGAAACCCGTCCGGGGCTCGGTGACCACCGACTCCTCGGGGCGGAGCCTGCGCCCGACCGGCTCGTTCCGCGGGCCCAGCTCCGGAGCGGGTCCCGGAGCGGGCTCCGACCCGTGTTCACCCCGGTCCGGGGGTGTCTCGTCCCCGTTTCCACCGTGGCGGCCCATACAGCCCCTTCCTAGAGGGAATCACGACCGCCCATCTTCATACCAGTTCGGTAAACGTTTGTCGCAATTTTCACAAATGTCGCACAGGGTGAGGAACGTCACTCCCGGAAGTGGTCCCACCCGCCGCGATCCAGTGAGACGCCGTTGACCTGCACTCCCGCCCCTCCGGCCGCCCGGCCGACCACGGTCCACCCCTCGGGCAGGTCCAGCCCGGCGGGGAAGGTGGCGGCGAGCGCGTGGTCCTCCCCTCCGGCGAGCACCCACTCCAGCGGGTCGGTGCCGGTCAGCCGGGCGGCCTCGCGCATCACCGGCGGGACGGTGAACGCCTCCGCCTCCAGCAGCAGCGCCACCCCGGACGCGGCGGCCACGTGGCCCAGGTCCTGGACCAGCCCGTCGCTGACGTCGAGCATGGCGGTGGCGCCCAGGACGGCGGCCTGGGGGCCGCGCGCGTAGGGGGGAGCCGGGCGGCGGTGGGCATCGATCAACTCGGCCAACTCGGCCAACTCGGTCGGCGTGGTCGGCCCGGTCGGCGTGGTCGGCGTGGTCGGCCCGGTGGGCTCGGTCGGCCTCGCGCCGAGCAGGGCGAGCCCCGCCGCGGCGTACCCGAGACGGCCCGCGACCGCGACCACGTCCCCGGCCCGGGCCCCCGACCGGGTGACCGGCGGCCGTCCGCCCAGGTCGCCCAGGGCGGTGACGGAGATCACCACGAGGTCGGAGCGGGTGATGTCGCCTCCCGCCACACTCGCGCCGACCAGGTGGCACTCGTCCCGGAAGCCGTCGGTGAGGTCGTCCAGCCAGCCGGTGGCGGCGCCGGCGGGCAGCCCCAGGCCGACCACGATGGCGGTGGGGTGGGCCCCCATGGCGGCCACGTCCGAGAGGTTCTGCGCCGCGGCCTTGCGCCCGATGTCGTAGCCGCTGGACCAGTCGCGGCGGAAGTGCCTACCCTCGAGCAACAGGTCCGTCGTGACGACGACCCGCGCGTCGGGAGCGCTCACCACCGCGGCGTCGTCCCCGGGGCCGAGAAGTACCGTCCCTCCCTGGGGCAGGCGTCCGGCAATACGTGCAACAACCCCGAATTCGCCGAGATCTCCTACTGTGATGACACACCTCCCGTTCATCACAGGGTACGGTGGCCCTTCGGCACTGATCCAATCGCCCGGGAGGTCGTGATGGTGCAGGCCTACATCCTTATTCAGACCGAGGTCGGCAAGGCCGCGAGCGTGGCTCAGGAGATCTCCAGGATCTCCGGTGTCACGCAGGCCGAGGACGTCACCGGTCCGTACGATGTGATCGTGCGAGCGGAGGCGCATAACGTCGATGAGCTGGGCAAGCTCGTGGTGGCTCAGATCCAGGGCGTGGAGGGGATCACGCGTACCCTCACGTGCCCCATCGTCCACATCTGACCCGTCGAACCCTGTCATGGCGCGCCGGCCCGCCCGGCGGGCCGTGTACGCCTGCGTCCTGCTGATCCTGGCCGGATGCGGCGGCGCCGTGCGGGTCGAGCCGCCCGTGCCCGAGGGGCCCGCCGTCGCGGGGTGCCGGTCGCTCGCCGAGCGGCTCCCGCGCACCCTCGACGGCCAGGAGCGGGCCGAGTCCGACCCGGTCTCACCGTACGTCGCGGTGTGGGGGGCGGGCCGCATCGCGCTGCGCTGCGGGGTTCCGCGCCCGGCGACGATGTCGCCCACCGACCAGGTGCCCGAGATCGACGGGGTGGCCTGGTACGCCGACCCGGCCAGGCCGGCGCTCTTCACGGCGATCGGCAGGCAGGCCTACGTCGAGGTGACGGTCGCGCGGGAGCACGTCCCGCAGAACGTGCTGGTCGACCTGGCGGTGCCGATCAAGGCGGCCCTGCCGGAGCCCGCCCTGCGGTGACCGGCCCCGCCGCGGCGTCCCGTCCGCCGTGATCCGACCGCCCGCCGACCGGTGCGGACCGGCCGACGCGGGCCGGAGCGGATCGGCCGGGTGTCTAGCGCAGGCCTGCCGGGCGGGCCAGCGCGAGCCGGATCAGCCGGTCGACCAGCTCGGCGTAGGGCACCCCGGTGGCGGCCCAGAGCTGCGGCGCGACCGACATGGCGGTGAAGCCCGGCATGGTGTTGATCTCGTTGACGATCAGCCGTCCGTCGGGGGTGTGGAAGAAGTCGACCCGTGACAGGCCCTCGCAGCCCAGCGCCTCGAAGGCGCGCACGGCCATCGCGCGCAGCTCCTCGGAGGTCTCCTCGGGGATGTCGGCGGGCACCGCGAGCGACATGTCGCTCCCGACGTACTTGGCGTCGAAGTCGAAGAACTCGTGGTCGCCGTGGACCAGCACCTCACCGGGCAGGCTGGCCCGGGGCGCCTCGTCACCCGGCGACTCCAGCACCGCGCACTCGATCTCGCGGCCGACGATGGCCGCCTCCACCAGCACCTTGGGGTCGTGCTCGCGGGCGAACTCGATGGCCCGCTCCAGCTCCTCCAGGTCGGCCGCCTTGGAGATGCCCTGGCTGGACCCGGCGCGGGCGGGCTTGACGAAGACCGGCCAGCCGAGCTCCTGGACCTCCTTGAGGACCCGCTCCCGCTCGGTCCGCCAGTCGCGGTCGCGGATCGCCACGTACGGGCCGACGGGCAGCCCCGCGGCGGCGAGGATCGTCTTCATGTACGCCTTGTCCATGCCGACCGAACTGGCCAGCACCCCGGAGCCGACGTAGCGGACCCCGGCCATCTCCAGCAGCCCCTGGATCGTGCCGTCCTCGGCGAAGGGCCCGTGCATCACGGGGAAGACGACGTCGACGTGGCCGAGCTCCACGGGGATGCTGCCGGGGTCGTACGCCACCAGCGAGCCGCCGCCCGAGCTCAGGGCCAGCGTCGCGCTCTCCGCCTCCACCACGGGCAGCTCGCCGCCCTCGATCTCGTAGCGCTGCTCCCCCGAGGCGAGTACCCACCGGCCGTCCCGCGCGATCCCGATGGGGATGACCTCGTACCTGGAGCGGTCGATGACCTCCAGCACGCTTCCGGCCCCCATGATGGAGACGGCGTGCTCGGAGTTGCGACCGCCGAAGAGGACGGCGACCCTCGGCAGGGGTTCGTGCTGCTGGCTCATGATGACCGAATGTACCCCCTGTTAGAGGGCAATCCGGCTGTTAGACGCGCCTATCTACTCGATGTGGGTAGGGAGCCCGCCCTCTTGGTCATGTCCACGCCGGGGTCCTCTGCGGCCTTGGACCCGGCGGGGAAGCGACCGCCCGGCCGTCGCCCGGCGGGGAGGCGACCGCCCGGCGCGGGCCCGCCGCCCGGCAGGCACGACGGGCTCGCCGCGGCCCGCCGTCCCGCGGAGGGCGGGCGGGCCGTGGGTGCCCGTCCCCTCGTACCCGTTCCGCCGCCCCTCTCACACCCCGTACCGCTCCGGCTTGGGGGTCCGTGACATCAGGAGCACCGCGGCCTCGCTCGGGGGCATCGCGTCGTGGACGACGGCCACCACCACCTCGGTGATCGGCATCTCCACGTCGTGCTTCCTGGCCAGTTCGAGCACGGACTCGCAGGACTTGACCCCCTCGGCGGTCTGCCGGGTGGCGGCGACGACCTCGGTCAGGGTCATGCCCCGCCCGAGGTTCTCGCCGAAGGTGCGGTTGCGCGACAGCGGGGACGTGCAGGTGGCCACCAGGTCGCCCATGCCCGCCAGGCCCGCGAACGTGTGCGGGTCGGCGCCGAGCGCCGCGCCCAGCCGGGAGATCTCGGCCAGTCCGCGGGTCATCAGCATCGCCCCGACGTTGTCGCCGAGCCCCATCCCCGCCGACACGCCGACCGCCAGGGCGATCACGTTCTTCACGGCGCCGCCGAGCTCGACGCCCACGACGTCCGGGTTGGTGTAGGGGCGGAACCACGGCGGCAGGTGGCACGCCTCCTGCAGCCGCTCCATCGCCCGCTCGTCGGTGCAGGCGACCACGGTCGCGGCGGGCTGGCCCCGGACGATCTCCCCGGCCAGGTTGGGCCCGGAGACCACCGCGACCCGTTCCTGCGGCACCTCGGCGACCTCGCAGATCACCTCGCTCATCCGCTTGGTGGTGCCCAGCTCGATGCCCTTCATCAGGCTGACCAGCACCGCCTCCGGCGGCAGGTGCGGCTTCCAGGCGAGCAGGTTCTGCCGCAGGGTCTGGGAGGGCACCGCGAGCACCACGAAGTCGGCGCCGTCGAGGGCCTCGGCGGGGTCGGTGGTGGCCCGCAGCGTCTCGGGCAGCGCCGCGCCCGGCAGGTAGTCGGGGTTCTCGTGACGCAGGTCGATCGCCTCGACGACCTCCGCCCTGCGGCCCCAGATCGTCGTCCGGGTGCCCGCCCCGGCGAGGATCATGCTGAACGTGGTTCCCCACGAACCCGTGCCGAATACAGCCGCCTTGGTCATTTCATCACCGTACGCCGAAGTCAGTGGCCCGAAGGACGCGCCATGGGCGCCGGAGGGGGCTTCTCCCCGCGGAGCTCGGCGAGCTGGGCCGTGACGGCCTCCATGATGTCGGCGGTCGCGGCGCGCAGCACCTCCGCGCCGGGCGGCACCCCTGCGTACCTCGACAGGTCCACCGGAGGTCCCGGCTGCACGCTGAAGGTCCTGCGGGGCAGCAGCCTGGGCCTTCTCGCGCCGTACGGCAGGATCTCCTGGACGCCCCAGTGGGCGACCGGGATCACCGTCGCCCCGGTGGCCAGCGCCAGCCGGGCGGCGCCGGTCTTGCCCTCCATGGGCCAGAAGTCCGGGTCCCGGGTGCAGGTGCCCTCCGGGTAGAACATCACGCACGCCCCGGCGGCGAGCCGCCGCCGGGACTCCTCCAGCGAGCGGGCGGCGTCCACGCTCCCCCGGTGGACCGGGATGGCCTGCATCACGCGCACCAGGTGGCCGATCACCGGCACCGAGAAGAGCCCCGACTTGGCGAGGATCACCGGCCAGCGGCCGTTGTTGTAGAGGAAGTGCGCGATCAGGATGGGGTCCAGCCAGGACAGGTGGTTGGTGACCATGATGATGCCGCCCTCCCGGGGCAGCCGGTCGACGTGACGCCAGTCCTTCCTGACCAGGAGCCAGGAGATCGGCTTGACGATCACCACGGCGAAGGCGACCCAGAATCGCGAAGGCCATCCGGGACGTCTCATGGGCTCCTCCACGGCGACGGGGCGGGGGATCTCCGGCCGCACGACAAGTCTCCCGGTTCACCACCGGTGGTGTCGAGGCGGGATGCTTGGCCTCATGTCCGATCCGGAGAACCCCGCCTGGACGCTCGTCGTCCCGGTCAAGACGCTGATCGCCGCCAAGACCCGCCTGGCGGCCGCGGCGGGCCCGCACCGGGCCGCGCTGGCGGTGGCGATCGCCTGCGACACCGTCGAGGCCGCGCTGCGCTGCGCGCTCGTCGCGCGGGTGGTCGTGGTGACGGGCGACCCGGTGGCGGCGGAGGCCCTCGCCCAGGTCGGCGCCCACGTGGTCGGCGACCCGGGGGCGGGCCTGAACGCCGCCCTGCGGCACGGAGCGGCCGAGGCGGCGCGGCTGGCGCCCGGCGGGGCCGTCGGTGCCCTCCAGGCCGATCTGCCCGCCCTGCGCCCGGCCGAGCTGGCCCGCGTGCTGGCCGCCGCCTCCGGGTTCGACCAGGCGTTCCTGCCCGACGGCGCCGAGATCGGCACGACCTTCTACGGCGTGGGCCCGCGGGTGGCCTTCACCCCGGGGTTCGGCGGCGCGTCGCGCGAGCGCCACCTGGGGCGCGGCGCCGTCGAGCTCTCGGTGCCGGGCGTGGAGTCGGTCCGCCACGACGTGGACACCCCCGGCGACCTGCGCCGGGCCCTGGTCCTGGGCGTCGGGCCCCGCACGCGGGCCGTGGCGGAGAGGATCTCGGCCGAGGGCCGGGCGGCGGGTTAGGCTGGAGGCGTGCAGGCGACGGTGCGGGCCTTCGATCCGGCGACCCGGTCGGGGTCGGTCTTCCTCGACGACGGGACCGAGATCCCGTTCGGGGCGGCGGCGTTCGACGCCGGGCCGCTGCGGCTGCTCAGGTCCGGCCAGCGGGTGAACATCGTCATGGACGGCGACGACGTCTCCTACGTCACCCTCTCGACCTTCCCCGTCCCCGAGTGACCCCCGCCCCCGGCTTCGGGGGCCTCCTTCTTTCCCTTTCCGGCCTGGCCGGGGAAAAGCCGGACGCCCGGCCCCCACCGTGGGGCCGGGCGTCCGCGCCGAGGTCTACCTCTTCTTCGAGGCCTTCTTCCCGCCGCTGTTGACGAGTTCCTTGAAGTCCGAGCCCGGCCGGAATTTGGGCCCCCAGCTCTCGGCGACCCTGATCTCGGCACCCGTCGAAGGGTTGCGGGCGGTACGGGCCGGCTTGTGCACCATCTCGAAAGCGCCGAATCCCGTGATCGATACCTTGTCGCCACTCGCGACGGCGGTCTGGATGGCGTCGAGCACCGCGTTCACGGCCTCGGTGGCCGTTCTCTTGTCGCCCACCCGATCCGCTATGGCGTCGACGAGTTCCTTCTTGTTCATAAGGTTGCTCCCCCTGCTTACCGATGTCCGGGAGTGGGTCATGAGGCAGAAAACCCGTCTCACCCGATTTGTCACGGCGAGGGGTCTCATCACAGATCTCTCATCAACGATCACGATGAGAAACCCCCTGCCCGCTTGAAATTAGGGGACGGAGCCGTATGACTCAATCACCTTCCGCAATGTTTCCAGTGCTTGGCGTATCTGAAACCAGGACATCAATGCTGAGAAGGAACAAATCAAGACGCGCTGCGGCGTGTTCGACGTCCTTCTTGGACAGGTCGCAGATGCTCAGCAGGCGTCGCGCGAGGCGCTTGCGCTCCTCCGCGGGGACGGGCAGGGACCTGACGCGGCGGTGCGCCTCGCGCAACCGCCACGCCAGCTCGTGTTCTGAACCCGTCAGACGGTCGTCGGCAGCCATGGCTGCCGACCATTCTCGTATGTCCCTATGGCGTCGGCGTTGCGCAGGGTCAGCCCGATGTCGTCCAGGCCCTCCATCAGCCGCCAGCGCGTGTAGTCGTCGATCTCGAACGCGACCGTCCCGGCCCCCCACCGGACCTGGCGTCCGGCCAGGTCGACGGTGATCTCCAGGGTGGGGTCGGCCTCCACCGCGGACTGCAGCTCCTCGACGACCGCCCCCGGCAGGACGACCGGGAGCAGCCCCATCTTGGTGGAGTTATTACGGAAGATGTCCCCGAACCTGGCCGCGATCACGACGCGGAAGCCGTACTGCTGCAGGGCCCAGACCGCGTGCTCGCGGGAGGAGCCGGTGCCGAAGTCGGGTCCGGCGAGCAGGATCGTGGCGCCCTGGTGGGCGGGGTCGTTCAGGACGAAGCCCGGGTCCTCGCGCCAGGCGGAGAACAGGCCCTTCTCGAACCCGGTCCGGCTGACCTGCTTGAGCCAGACGGCGGGGATGATCTGGTCGGTGTCCACGTTGCTGCGGCGCAGCGGCACGGCCCGGCCGGTGTGGGTGACGAACGCTTCCATGGCGGGGACTCCTTACAGGTCGGCGGGGGCGGTGAGCCGGCCGGTGACGGCGGTCGCGGCGGCGACCTGCGGGGACACGAGGTGGGTGCGGCCGCCCTTGCCCTGGCGCCCCTCGAAGTTGCGGTTGGAGGTCGAGGCGCTGCGCTCGCCCGGGGCGAGGGTGTCGGGGTTCATGCCCAGGCACATCGAGCAGCCCGCCTCGCGCCACTCGGCGCCGGCGGCCCTGAAGACCTCGTGCAGCCCCTCCTGCTCGGCCTGGAGCTTGACCAGCATCGAGCCGGGCACGATCAGCGTGCGGGTCACGACCCGCCGGCCGCGCAATACGTCGGCCACGGCCCGCAGGTCCTCCAGGCGGCCGTTGGTGCACGAGCCCACGAAGACCGTGTCCACGGCGACGTCGCGGAGCGGGGTGCCCGCGGTCAGGCCCATGTACTCCAGGGCCCGCGCGGCCGCGGCCGGGTCGTCGGTGTCCTCCGGCCTCGGCACGGCCGTCCCCAGGGGCGCGCCCTGGCCCGGGTTGGTCCCCCAGGTGACGAACGGGGTCAGCGTGGTGGCGTCGATCTCCACGACGGTGTCGAAGACGGCGTCCTCGTCGGTGACCAGCGACCGCCAGTACTCCACCGCGGCGTCCCAGTCGGCGCCGGTCGGGGCGTGCGGGCGGCCCTGGAGGTAGGCGAAGGTGGTCTCGTCCGGGGCGATCAGACCGGCGCGGGCGCCGGCCTCGATGGACATGTTGCAGACGGTCATCCGGCCCTCCATGGAGAGCGCGCGGATCGCCTCGCCGCGGTACTCCACGATGTAGCCCTGGCCGCCGCCGGTGCCGATCTTGGCGATGATCGCCAGGATGAGGTCCTTGGCGGTGACGCCGGCGGGCAGCCGGCCGGAGACCTCGATGGCCATCGTCCTGGGCCGGTAGGCCGGCAGCGTCTGGGTGGCCAGCACGTGCTCCACCTCGGAGGTGCCGATGCCGAACGCGATGCCGCCGAAGGCGCCGTGGGTGGAGGTGTGAGAATCGCCACACACGATGGTCATGCCGGGCTGGGTCAGGCCGAACTGCGGGCCGATGATGTGCACCACACCCTGACCGGCGTCGCCCATGGGGTGCAGCCGGACGCCGAACTCGGCGCAGTTCTTGCGCAGCGTCTCGACCTGCACCCGGGAGACCGGGTCGTCGATGGGACCGCGTACGGTCGGGACGTTGTGATCCTCGGTGGCGATCGTGAGGTCGGGCCGCCTGACCGGACGGCCGGCCATCCGCAGGCCGTCGAACGCCTGCGGGCTGGTCACCTCGTGAACGAGGTGCAGGTCGATGTAGAGCAGGTCGGGTTCTCCTTCCGCACGTCGCACGACGTGCTGCTCCCAGACCTTCTCCGCGAGCGTGCGGCCCATGTCGCCTCCTTGCGATCGGCTGTCCCACACCCACTTGCTTTCTCATATGTCGAGACGGCAGTATCGGTGTATGGACAACTCTAGCGGAGTCGGCGTACTCGACAAGGCCGTCCTCGTGCTCAACGCCCTCGAAGCGGGCCCCGCCTCCCTCGCGCAGCTCGTCCAGGCCACCGGCCTGGCCCGGCCCACGGCCCACCGGCTGGCCGTGGCGCTGGAGCACCACCGCATCGTCTCCCGCGACACCCAGGGCCGGTTCGTGCTGGGACCACGCCTGTCGGAGCTGTCCACGGCCGCCGGCGAGGACCGGCTGCTGGCCGTCGCCTCACCCGTCCTCACCCAGTTGCGGGACCTGACCGGCGAGAGCGCCCAGCTCTACCGGCGCCAGGGGGACGAACGGGTCTGCGTGGCCGCCGCCGAGCGGGCCAGCGGGCTGCGCGACACCGTGCCCGTGGGCTCGGCGCTGCCGATGCTCGCCGGGTCCGCGGCGCAGATCCTGCTCGCCTGGGAGGAGCCCGACCGCCTGCACCGCGGCCTGCGCGGGGCCAAGTTCACCGCGGCCACGCTGGCGAGCGTGCGGCGCAGGGGCTGGGCGCACAGCGTCGGCGAGCGCGAGCAGGGGGTGGCCAGCGTCTCGGCGCCGATCAGGGGGGCGGGGGGCAAGGTGGTGGCCGCGGTGTCGGTCTCCGGCCCGATCGAACGCCTGACCCGCACGCCCGGCCGCCTGCACGCCGCCCCCGTGGTCAGCGCCGCCGAAAGGATCACCGAGTCGATGCGCCGCGCCAACTGAGGCCGAACCGACGCCGACAAGGCCTCTCCGGCGGGCGATATGAGGAGGCGAGCACCCCTGCCGCCCCCTAGGCTGGGAAGGTGACAGATCGCATCGAGGCAGCCGCGACTGAACTGCGTCCCCTGCTCCAGAACTTCATCCTCTGGGCGCGTGAGAACGCGCCCGGCGGCGACTCCGGCCTGGTCGGTCCCGTCGCGCTGTGGCACCGGCTGGTCGCCTCCGACGACGTGGGCCGGTGGAAGCGGTCCGATCTGCGCACGGTCCTCCTCGAACGGATGCCCCAGGTGGTCGAGGACCCGGACGCCGCCGCCGACGGCATGGTGCCGGCGGTCCGCGCCTACCTGACCTTCCTGTCCGACTCCGGCCGCCTTTCCAGGGGCTCGGCCTCGCTGGAGGACCTGCTCGCCGAGCTCGACGAGCTGGAGGACGACTTCGTCGACGCCATGGAGGACCTCGTCGCCGCCGACGACGAGGAAGAGGAGGAGGAGTTCGACGAGGAGGACGAGGGGCTCGGCGACTTCGAGCCGTTCGCCGACGAGCTCTCCGAGCTGCCGACGATCAGGCTGCGGCCGGACTCCGAGCTGGCCGCGGCCACCCGTAGGACGGTCCTGATCTCCAAGGCCCGCGACCTCGCGGTCTGGGTGGGGACCGAGCGCCGGGTCGGCGAGACGAGCCTGCTGAGCGACGCCGAGATCGCCGAGGCCCTGGGGGTGCTCGGCTTCCCGGTCCCGGAGACGGGCGGCGCGTCGCTGGCCGACGCGGTGCCCGCCCTGTGGAACGTCTGGAACCTCGCCATCGACCTGGACTTCCTCCAGCCCGAGGGGGAGGACACCGTCAGCGTCGACGCCGACACCGCCGAGTGGCCCTTCGAGGAGGACGACGACGCGCTGGACGCGTGGATGGCCGGTCTGCACTCCATCGACTACGGCGACCCCGAGCTGGACGACGAGGAGGCCACGATCGCCCTGTCGGGGCTGACGCGGGCCCTGCTCGTCCGGGTGCTGCTGGCGACCGGCTCCAAGCCGCTGGCCGAGCTCCGCACCGAGCTGGCCGAGGCCGCCGCCGAGTACGACGACCTGGGCGCCGAGGCCTGGGCCGCCGCCACCGAGCGGTACGGCGACCCGCTCAACCCGGTGCTCGACTGGCTGACCGGCTACGGCATGGTCGAGGTCGAGCACGACCAGGTCCGGCTGACGCCGCTCGGCATGGAGGGCGTGGTCCACCTGGCCGACGAGGCCGACATCGAGCTGGACGCCCGGCCCGCCATCGACGCGATGACCGCCCTGGACCTGCTCTCCTTCGGCGCCGAGCTGCCCGAGGAGGAGGCCGACGCCGAGTTCGCCGCCTGGATGGAGCTGCGCGCCCCCGAACAGGCCGCCAGGGACCTGCTGGAGGCCGCGGCCGAGGACGACGCGGACGCGCTGATCCGGGTGCAGGCGGCCAGCATGGTCGGCTCGCTCGGCGAGGTGGCCGCCCCCGCGTGGCGGGAGGCCCTGGAGGAGCCCTCCCTGCGCCCGTACGCCGCCACCCACCTGGCCCAGCTCGGCGTCGAGGACGCTCCCCCGCCCACCCAGGCCGACACCCACTGGCTGATCCTCGACATGCTGACCATCTCCGCCGGCCTGGGCCGCCCGGAGTTCGTCAGCAGCCTGGACGACATCGGCAACGTGCCGAACCTGGTGAACCTGCTGGACGTGATCTGGAAGGTGCCGCACCCGCACCTGGAGGAGCTCCTGGAGGCCATCGGCAAGGCCCATCCCGACAAGCAGGTGGGCAAGGCCGCCAAGCGGGCCCTGTTCAAGGCCCGCTCGGGCCAGAACTAGCCCCGCACGACCCCGGGCGCGGCCCCGGACACCGGCCGGCCCCCACACGGGGGACCGGCCGGACGGGACGCGGAGGACCGGCGCGGGGGGCCGGCGCGGGAGTCGGCGCGGGAGTCGGCGCGGCGGGGAGCGGGGGTCAGCGCAGCGGGAAGACCGAGCAGGTCGTGGTGGCGTGGGCGTACAGCTTGCCGTCGCCCTCGCCCACGACCTTCGCCTCCGCGGTGGCCACGGTCCGGCCGACGTGCAGCGTCCTGCCCTCGCAGCGCAGCGGCCCGCTGTGCCCGAAGACCGGCCGCACCATGTTCACGCCGAGCTGGACGGTCGTGTACGCCTTGCCGGGCGGCAGCTCGCTCATCACCGCGCACCCGAGGGCCGAGTCGAGCAGGGTGGCCAGGTAGCCGCCGTGCACGCTTCCGAGCGGGTTGTAGAGGTGCTCGCCGGTCTCCCCCTCGAAGACGGCCAGGCCGCGCTCGACGTGGATCATCCGGAACCCGAGCGTGCCGGCGATCGGCGGCGGCGCGATCCGGCCGTCGACCAGCCGCTCCAGGAACTCCAGGCCCGACAGGTCCGCCGCGTCCGCGGGGATCGTGGGCGGTGACCAGGAGTGGGTCCGCGAGGTCGTCGTCTCTGTCCGGGGCGTCGTCGTCATGGCGTCCACCATCCCTGGGACGGGCACCGAATATCAAGTACGGATTCTCTCCGGCTGACCCCGGCGGCGGGCAGGGCACGGCTCGGCGCCGTCACCCCCGGCCCGTCACCCGCGGACGGGCACGGGCGAGGGGGCGGACACGGGTGAGGGGGTGGCGGGCTCCCGGTCGTCCTGCCAGTCGGGGAGCGGCCGGTAGATCGCGATCCCGGCGGCCTCCAGTTCCTCGCGGAGCGCGAAGTAGCGCTCGCCGAACGGGTCGACGCCGTTGAGCGGCATGAGCCCCCGGCGGATGGCGAGGTCGTGCGGGGCGAGGGCGGCGGCCTCGGCGAGGTGGCGTTCGCCGGCGCTCCCGCGCCCGGCGCGGAACAGCCAGGCGGCCAGCCGCGCGTGCAGCCGGGCCCGCCGTTCGTCGCCGGTGGGGGCGCGCAGCTCGCGGGAGGTCGTCCCGGCGTCGCCGTCGATCACCCACCTGCGCAGGGCCGCGACGGCCCGCTCGGAGGACAGCCCGTTCATCGACCGGAAGGTGTCGGTGGCGGTCATGGTGTCCTGCGGGCGGGCGATCCGGCCCTCGGCGTCGACCCAGACCACGGTCGGCACGTTGATCACGTTGTAGAGCTCGGCGATGCGGCCGTCGGTGTCGGTCACCGCCGGATGGAGGGCCTCGCCGAGCCACTCGCGGGCGGCCCCGGGGACGCGGTCGAGGGAGACGCTGAGCACGCTGAAGCCGTACCCGCCCAACTCGCGGTGCAGGGCCTCCCAGGCGGGCAGGTCGTAGCGGCAGCCGCACCACGAGGCCCAGAAGACCAGCGCGACCTTGGTGCCGCGCAGCGCGGTCAGCGCCTCGAACTCCGGGGCGCGGCCGGCGGGGAGGTCGGCGGGCTCACCGACGGCGATCACGCCCTCGTCCGCGTCGGCGACCACCTGCCTGCCGAGCAGCCCGGCGAACGCGACCAGGTCGACGCCGTCGGCGGTCTCGGCCGCCGCCGCGCGGAAAGAGGGGATGCACGCGTCGCCCCGGCACCAGCCCTGCGGCTTGCGCTCCCAGCCCAGGACGGTCTCCCCGTGCGGCAGGATCGGCCCGGCGATCCGTTCCTCACGCCCGTCGGCCAGCAAAGTGATCATTTCAACCTCCTGTTGGATAGTGGCACTCTCCAATTATTGGTCAGTTCCACTATCCAATCAAGGGGTGTGACGGAAGAGGTGGGCGGCGCCCACGGGGAGCTCCGGGGGGCGGTGGGAGCGGCACGGACCGGAAAGGATCACCTGGGGCGAAGGACGGCCCGAACCGAGAAGGATCGCCCGTACCGGGAGGACGATCAGGGTCGAAGAGGATCGCCCGGGCCCGGAGGACGCGTCGGGAGGACGGGCCGGGGTCGAGGAGGATCACCCGGAGCGGGCAGGACCCGGGAGCGGGGTGAATCGCGCAGGACCGGGAAAGGGAAAACCCCCGGAAGCCGTTGCTTCCGGGGGTTCGCGATGTAGCCCCGACCGGATTCGAACCGGCGCTACCGCCTTGAGAGGGCGGCGTCCTAGGCCACTAGACGACGGAGCCTTGCGAGAGACAGTGGTAGTCCCGACCGGATTCGAACCGGCGCTACCGCCTTGAGAGGGCGGCGTCCTGGGCCACTAGACGACGGGACCCTACACACTGTCATCAGATTCGGAGGGGACCGAATCTGCGGCATCTTCCGAAAGAAGAAGATGCAGCTGGGGTACCAGGACTCGAACCTAGAACAACTGAACCAGAATCAGCCGTGTTGCCAATTACACCATACCCCACCGCACTGGACCCCTTGCGGGACTCGCTGGCGACTCCGAAAGAATAGCCCAGGTTGGGGGTCAAGACCAAAACGATTACCCGCGGCCGGATCGCGGTATCACCGGGCTGCCGCCGAGGACCGGCTGTGCGACGCTGCTGGAGAGATCCGTCCACCCGTGAGGAGTTTCCGCCTTGGTCGAGAACCCGTTCTTCGCCGACAGCGAGCTGCCGTACAGGCTCCCGCCGTTCGCCCAGGTCAGGGAGGAGCACTACCTCCCGGCCTTCGAGCGCGGCATGGCCGACCAGCTGCGCGAGGTGCGTGAGATCACGGACGACCCTGAGCCGCCGACGTTCGCCAACACGATCGAGGCGCTGGAGCGCTCCGGCCGGATCCTGCGACGTGTCTCGGTCGTCTTCATGACGATCGCCGCCTCCGACACCACCGACGGGATCCGGCGGATCGAGACCGAGATCCTGCCCAGGCTGACCAAGCACGGCGACGCCATCCGGCTCAACCGCGACCTGTACGCCCGGATCAGGCGGGTCGTCACCGACGACCCCGAGGAGGCGTGGCTGCTGGAGAAGTACCGCGTGGACTTCGTCAGGGCCGGGGCCGACCTGTCCGAGCCCGAGCAGGACCGCCTGCGGGAGCTGAACGAGGAGCTGACCAGGCTCTCCACCTCCTTCACCCAGAACCTGCTGGCGTCCTCCACCGCCTCCGCGCTGGTCGTGGAGGACCCCGCGCTGCTCGACGGGCTCCCGGAGAGCACGATCAAGGCCCTGGAGAAGGACGGCCGCCACGTGCTGCCGCTGTTCAACCACACCAACCAGCCCGCGCTGGCCGAGCTGACCCACCGCGAGACCCGCAGGCGGCTGTACGAGCTGTCGGTCGGCCGGGCCCCGGAGAACCTGCCCCTGGCCGCCAGGATGGCCGAGCTGCGCGCCGAGCGGGCCGCGCTGCTGGGCTACCCCAGCCACGCCGCCTACACGGTCGCCGACCAGACGGCCAAGACCACAGGCGCCGTCGAGGAGATGCTCGGCAGGCTGGTGGGCCCGGCGGTGGCCAACGCCCGCCGGGAGGCCGAGGAGCTGGGCCGGGAGGCCGGTTTCCCGCTGGAGCCGTGGGACTGGTCCTTCCACGCCGAGCGGGTGCGCAAGGCCAGGTACGACTTCGACGGCGCCGACCTGCGCCCCTACTTCGAGCTGGACCGGGTGCTGCACGACGGGATCTTCCACGCGGCCGGCGAGCTGTACGGGATCACCTTCACCGCCCGCAAGGACCTGACCGGGTACAACGCGGACGTGCGGGTCTACGAGGTGTTCGACGCCGACGGCTCGCCGATGGGCCTGTTCGTGTTCGACCCGTACGCCCGCCCGTCCAAGCGCGGCGGCGCCTGGATGAACAGCCTGGTGCTCCAGTCGCACCTGTTCGACGAGCGGCCCGTGGTGATCAACAACCTCAACATCACCAAACCCGCCGAGGGTCCCACCCTGCTGACCTTCGACGAGGTCAACACCGCCTTCCACGAGTTCGGTCACGCCCTGCACGGCCTGTTCTCGGACGTGCGCTTCCCCCGGGTCTCGGGCACCGGGGTGCCGCGCGACTTCGTGGAGTACCCCTCGCAGGTCAACGAGATGTGGGCCACCTGGCCGTCGATCCTGGCCAACTTCGCCCGGCACCACGAGACCGGCGAGCCGGTGCCCGCGGAGCTGCTGGAGAAGATGCGGGCGGCCGAGAGGTTCAACCAGGGCTTCGCGACGGTCGAGTACCTCGCGGCGACGCTGCTCGACTGGGCCTGGCACACGCTGGCCGCGGGCGAGACCGTCGAGGACGCCGAGGCGTTCGAGGCCGCCGCGCTGGAGCGCGCCGGGATCGCCTTCGACCTGGTCCCTCCCCGCTACCGGACCTCCTACTTCGCGCACGTCTTCTCCAGCGGGGTGGGCGGCTACAGCGCCGGCTACTACTCCTACATCTGGAGCGAGGTGCTCGACGCCGAGAGCGTCGGCTGGTTCGAGGAGAACGGCGGCCTCAGGCGCGAGAACGGCGACCACTTCCGTTCCACCCTGCTGTCGGTGGGGGGCTCGCGGGACGTGATGGACGCCTTCCGCGCCTTCCGCGGACGCGACCCGCGCATCGAACCGCTGCTGGAGCGCCGCGGCCTGCAGACGTGACCCCCGCGGCCCGCGCGGTCCTCGCCCGCTCGGTCGCGGGCGGGCCCTGCGGGCACCACGGCGGTGGGGGAAACCCCACCGCCACCGGGGACGCACATCTCCTGCGTTTCCGTACGAAAGCATAAACACTGGGCGCATGACACGAGGACGGAACAGGACGGGCGTCGCGCTCGTCGCGCTCCTGGCGGGTGCCCTGCTGGGCGCCGCGAGCCCGGCGGCGGCCCGGACGGGGGCGAACGGCGGACCGGCCGGGCCGGCCGCGGCGGGCGGGACGGCCGCGGCGGCCGGGGGGCCCGGCGCGACCGAGGGGATCGACGCGACCGGGACCGGCGGCGGGAAGGCGACCGTGCGCACCGACGCCGGCCTGGTGCGGGGCACCGTGACCGGCGGCCACCGGCTCTTCCAGGGCATCCCGTACGCCGCGCCGCCGGTCGGGGAGCTGCGCTGGCGCTCCCCCCGGCCGGTCACGCCGTGGCGGGGCGTGCGCGACGCCACCGCGCCCGGCGGACGGTGCGCCCAGGTCGCCGACGTGTGGGGGCTGCCGGCGAGCGACACCGAGGACTGCCTCTACCTCAACGTGACCGTCCCCGCGCGCGGCCACGCGAACCGGCCCCGGCCGGTGATGGTGTGGCTGCACGGCGGTGGCCTCACCAGGGGCGCCGGCAGCGAGTACGACGCCCGCAGGCTGGCCGCGCGGGGCGACGTCGTGGTGGTGACCGTCAACTACCGGCTGGGGATCTTCGGGTTCTTCGGCCACCCCGGCGTGGAGGACTCCGGGGCCTTCGGGATCGAGGACCAGCAGGCGGCCCTGCGGTGGGTGCGGCGCAACATCGCGGCGTTCGGCGGCGACCCGGGCAACGTCACGCTGTCCGGGGAGTCCGCCGGCTCGCACTCGGTGTGCGCGCAGCTCGCCTCCCCCTCGGCGGCGGGCCTGTTCCACCGGGCGATCAGCCAGAGCAGCCCGTGCCGGACGGGCGACCCCGCGGACGGCAGGCCGCGGCCGATCCTGGACGTGCCGCTCTGGGTGCCCCGGGCCGCCCACGACGGGTACGGGCAGACCCTGGCCGCCACGGCGGGCTGCACCGACCCGGACACGGCGCTCGCCTGCATGCGGGGCAGGTCCGTGGCCGACCTGCTCGCCCTGCAGCCCCTCCCGCTGCCGGGGTACGGCAACGCGGTGCTGCCCGAGGATCCCGCGAAGGTCCTCGATGAGGGCCGTTTCCACCGGGTGCCGATCCTGACGGGCGTCACCCGGGACGAGGGCACGCTGTTCGCCTCGCTGATGTTCCCGCCGATGACGGCCGAGGGGTACGAGGCGACCCTCACCGAGAGGTTCGGGGCGGCCGGGGCCGCGGTGCTGGCCGAGTACCCGCCGAGCGCCCACGGCGGCTCACCCCTGCAGGCGCTGGGGGCCGTGATGAGCGACCTGGACTGGGCGTGGCCGGCGCGCGACACCGACCTGATGTTCGCCCGGTACGTGCCGACCTTCTCCTACGAGTTCACCGACCGCACCGCGCCCGTGCTCTTCCCGCTGCCGAACGGCGTCGCGCCGCTCGCCTCGCACGGCTCGGAGCTGTCGTTCCTCTTCGGGGTCGGCTGGGAGTCCGCCCCGCTCACCGCCGGGCAGCGACGGCTCGGCGACATGATGATCGACTACTGGACGCGGTTCGCCGCCACCGGCGACCCGAACCGGCCCGGCCTGCCCGCGTGGCCGCGCGTGCGCCCCTCGGACGGCACGCCGTACGTGCAGGGGCTGGCCCCGGGCCGGGGCGGTGTGGGGTCGTTCGACCGGACCGCGGCGCACCGGCTCGCGTTCTGGGACGGCCTGGTCACGGGGGAACGCCGGCCCTGAGCCCTTCCGGCTCCCCGCCCCGGCCCGCGGGGAGCCGGTCTCCGGTCAGGCCCCGAGCCTCGCCAGGGCGGCGCGCAGGCGCTCGGCGGTGCGCTCGCGGCCGAGGACCTCGATCGACTCGAACAGCGGCAGGCCCACGGTCCGGCCGGTGACGGCCACCCGCACGGGGGCCTGGGCCTTCCCGAGCTTGAGGCCGTGCTCGGCGCCGACCTCCTCCAGGGCGCCCTTGAGCGCGTCGGGGTCCATCGCGACGGTCTCCAGCCGGGCCAGGTAGCCGGTGAGGATCTCCACCGCGGAGTTCTTCATGGCCTTGTCCCAGGAGGCCTGGTCGAAGACGGGCTCGTCCAGGAAGAGGAAGTCGACGTTCGCCGTGATCTCGGACAGGACCGCGATGCGGGTCTGGGCGAGCTCGGCGACCCTGGCGAAGACCTCGCGGTCCCAGCCGGGCTCCAGCCAGGGGTCGCAGCGGGAGACGAACTCCTCCAGGGGCAGCGCCCGGATGTACTCGCCGTTGAACGCGCGGAGCTTCTTCTCGTCGAAGAACGCCGGGGAGGGGCTGACGTCCTCCAGCCTGAACAGCGGCACCATCTCCGACCAGGGCATGATCTCCCGGTCGTCGCCGGGGCCCCAGCCGAGCAGCATCAGGTAGTTGACCATCGCCTCGGCGAGGTAGCCCTCGTCGCGGTAGGACTCCAGCGCGACCTTGTCGCGGCGCTTGGACAGCTTCTGGCGCTTCTCGTTGACGATGACCGGCACGTGCGCCCAGGTCGGCGGGGTGACGCCGAGCGCGTCCCAGAGCAGCTGCTGCTTGGGGGTGTTGGACAGGTGCTCCTCGGCGCGGACCACGTGGCTGATCCGCATCTCCACGTCGTCGACGACGTTGGCCAGGACGAACACCGGCGACCCGTCGCCGCGGGCGACGACGAAGTCCTCCATCGCGGCGTTGGGGAACTCCACGGTGCCGCGGACCAGGTCCTGGATCACGGTGACGCCCTCGTCGGGGGTACGGAAGCGGACCGCGCCCTCGGTCAGGCCGCGGTCGCGGCAGAAGCCGTCGTAGCCCTGGTGCTCGGAGCCGGTACGGGCCTTGACCTCGTCGCGGGTGCACGTGCAGTGGTAGGCGCGGCCGCCGGCGAGCAGCTTGGCCACGGCCTCGCGGTGCTGCTCCTCGTACGAGGACTGGAAGTAGGGGCCCTCGAAGGCCGGATGGCTGTCGTTGACACCGATCCAGGCGAGCGCCGAGATGATGCCGTCGGTCCACTCGGGCCGGTTGCGGGCGGCGTCGGTGTCCTCGACGCGCAGGACGAACCGTCCCCCGGCCTGCTCGGCCAGGGCCCAGTTGAACAGCGCGGAGCGGGCGCCGCCGACATGGAACATGCCGGTCGGCGAGGGGGCGAAGCGAACCCTAATCACGGGAGACCACCCGGTTGCTGAGAGTGCCGATTCCTTCGACGAAGACGCTGACCTCGTCGCCGACGTTGAGCGGGCCGACGCCCTCGGGGGTGCCGGTCAGGATGACGTCGCCGGGGATCAGCGTCATGACCGCGCTCACGTGGGCGATCAGCGCGGGGATGTCGTACATGAGCTTGGAGGTGCGCGAGCTCTGGCGGACCTCGCCGTTCACCGAGGTGACGATGCCGACGTCGGACGGGTCGAGCTCGGTCTGGATCCAGGGGCCGAGCGGGCAGAACGTGTCGAATCCCTTGGCGCGGGTGAACTGGACGTCCTTCTTCTGCAGGTCCCGCGCGGTGACGTCGTTGGCGCAGGTGTAGCCGAAGACGACCTCGTGCGCCCGCTCGCGGGGCACCTCCCGGCAGAGCCTGCCGATCACCACGGCCAGCTCCCCCTCGTAGTCGACCCGCTGGGAGAGCGCCGTCGGGTAGGCGATGGCCTCCCCCGAGCCGATCACCGAGGTGGAGGGCTTGAGGAAGACCAGCGGCTCGTCGGGGACCTCCCCGCCCATCTCCCTGGCGTGGTCGGCGTAGTTCCTGCCGATCGCCACGACCTTGCTGGGCAGCATGGGGGCGATCAGCTTCACCTGGGAGAGCGAGAACCGCTCCCCGGTGAACTGGATCGGCCCGAAGGGATGGCCGGAGATCCCGGCGACGAACTCCTCCCCGGGGCCGCCCTCGACCACCCCGAACCCGACACCGTCTCCTGTGGAGAACCTCGCTATACGCACACCGACAAGGCTAGTCGCGCTCCGGGTACCGCCGGACCGTGACCGTGTCGGGACGCGGGCGCACCGGACGGCGGCCGGGCCCGGACGCGCACCCGCCGCCCCGAAGACGAGCCACCCATATATGACTAAAAGTATACATAAGTCCTATTTTCCAGATATGGCCAGGATTGATCTAAGAAAAGGTATGTCCTGGTTGCAGGGCATATGGGGGGTATTACCGGCTGTAGCAGCATCGGAGGGCCGGAGCGGTCTTCCCCCGGGGGAAGGAACGGACGTGACCGAAGCCAGCACGGTGAACAGGCCCCAGGGCGGCGAGGCGACGGTGCCCCGGGCCCGCACCGACAGTTCCGGAACGCACAGTGGACTGGTCACCTCCAAGGGGACCACCACCATCGAGAGCGGCGTGGTCGCGAAGATCGCGGGTCTGGCGGCCCGGGAGATCCAGGGCGTGCACAACATGGGGGCGGGCACGGCGCGCGCCTTCGGCGCGATGCGCGGCATGGTGGGCGCCGAGAAGAGCGTCACGCAGGGGGTCTCGGTCGAGGTGGGCGAGCGGCAGGCCGCCGCCGACCTGGAGCTCGTCGTCGAGTACGGCATGTCCATCCCCGACCTGGCCGGCGCGGTGCGCCGCAACGTGATCACGGCGGTCGAGCGGATGTGCGGCCTGGAGGTCACCGAGGTCAACATCAAGGTCTCCGACGTCCACATGCCCGGCCAGGGGGACGGGACGGAGGAGTCGTCGCCCGAGCCGGAGCCGCGCGTCCAGTGAGCGATCTCGCTCCCGGAGCGCCGGGACCGGCCCGCGAGCCCCGGCAGGCGGCCCGCGGGGCGGCCGTGCCCGCGCCCGAGCCGGGGCCCTCGGCCCGCCGGACGGCCGTCCTCGATCCCGGGCTGCCGGCCCGAGGGACGAGCGCGACCCCGTCCGGACCCGAGGGGACGGCGGCGGTGACGGGCGGACCGGAGGGCCCGTGTGCGGGGAGCATCCCGGGACCCGGGGCGCCGGGAACCACGGGAGGACCGGAGCCGGTCGAGGGGCGGGAGCCCCCCGAAGGACCGGGGAGCGCCGGAGGACCGGCGGACGGGGACGGGCCGCCGGACCCGCTCCGTCAGGCGGCGGCCCTCGCGCGCGGGATGGCCGACGCGGTACGCCGCTGCCCCGACGTCGCCGACCTGTCCGGCGGCCCCTTCGGAACGGTGGCGACCTACCGGCCCGGCGAGATGATGCCCGGCGTCGCGCTGCGCGAGGACGAGGTGGAGGTCTCGGTCGTCGTCCGGCTGGGGCGCCCGCTGCCGGAGATCGCCGAAGAGGTGCGCGCGGCGGTCGCCCCGATGGCGGGCGGCCGGCCGGTGAACGTCCATATCGGAGGTGTCACATGAACGGCTTCCCCGTCTGGTCCGTGCTCGGCACGGTCGTCGGTGTTCTCCTGGGGTTCGCCGGGGCCTTCGGCGGCCTGTCGGCGTTCCTGCTGGTCCTGGTGCTGGGCGCGATCGGGTTCGTGGTCGGCCGCCTCGCGGAGAGCGGGCAGCTCGACCTGTCCAGGCTGGCGGCGAGGCGGCGATGAGCACCCCGGTCGAGCACCGTTCCGCGCCCGGCCCGGTGAACTCCCCTCCCGGTGCCCCCGGCGGCCCGTCCGGCGCTCTGCCGGGCGGCGTCCCGGAGCAGGCCGGTCCGTACGCGCCGGCCGCCGCCTCCGGGCGGGCGGCGGTGCCGCCGGAGACGCGCGGCAGGACCGACATATCCGATCGGGTGGTGTCGCGCATCGCGACCCGCGCGGCCGGAGAGGTGGCACGGGTACGGAAGGTCGGCGAGCGGGGGCCGCTGTCCCTCCGGGGCGGTACCCGCGCCACCGTGGACGGCGAGCTCACCACGCTCCGCCTGGACGTGACCGTGGACTACCCGGCCCCGCTCCGCGAGGTGGCCCAGGAGGTCCGGAGCCACGTGGCCGAACGCATCATGGCGCTGACCGGCCTGTACGTCGGCCACATCGACATCGACGTCGTCAACGTGACCCTGACCGGCACCCGGACCACGAGAACCGGCGGAACTCCCGGGGGCACCGGGGACACCGCAGGCACCGCAGACACCGGGGACACCGGGGACACCGGCGGAAACGGGAGCACCGGGACCGTCGGGGGCGCCGGCACCGCCGAGGGCGCCGCTCCTCAGAGGGAGCTGGGATGACCACCCGCACCTCCGGCGGGACCGGACCGGTTCCCGCGACGGGACCGGCTCCGGGGGCGACGACCGCACCCGGCGCGGAGATCGCGGAACCGCCCGCGCCGTGGGCACCCGCCACGGTGCCGAGGAACGCCTCGGCGGACCGCGCGGCGGTCAGGGCGTTCCGCCCGCGCCGGGTGATCCCCTCGATGATCACCGCCGTCCTGATGACGGCGCTCGGCCTCCTCGTGGCCGTGGAGGTCGTGTCCGCGCTGCTGCGCCGCCCGCTCCGCCTGGTGCCCTACGACCGGATCCTCGCCTGGGCCTCGTCCACGCCGTGGAGCGACCAGCGGGTGATGGCGGGCGCGGGCCTGGCCGGCCTGCTGGGCCTGCTGCTGGTACTGCTCGCGATCGTGCCGGGACGGCCCACGCTCGTCCCGGTCAGGACGGGCACGGGGAATCTGATCGTCGGCGTGCACCGCCGGGGCTTCGCCAGGTCGCTGGCCCGTGCCGCCGAGGCGGTGCCGGGCGTCGACCACGCCCGGGTGAGGCTGCTGGGCAGGACCGTCCGGGTGACGGCCGACGCCGGCACCCGGGACGTCACCGGGCTGGCCGACGTCGTGCGGGAGGCGGTGAACGCGCGGATCGACGCGTTCTCCCCCGTCCGGAGACACTCCGTGCGCGTACGGCTGCGAGGCAGGTGAGGTGAGCACCGTGGACGACACGACCGCCCGGGGCAACCGGCTGGGACTGTTCCTCGTGGGGCTGACGCTGCTCGTCCTGGCGGCACTGGCGACGGCGCGCGGGGCCGGGGTGTTCCCGCGGGACGTGGCGCCCGCCGGGACACCGCTCGTCGACGCGCCGGTGCGCGAGGCGTTCGCCCGCTACGCCCCCCGGCTCTGGTGGGTGGTCGCGGCCGGCGGGATCGTGCTCGCGCTGTTCGGCCTGCGCTGGCTGCTCGTCCAGGCACGCCGCCGCAGCCTGGACGGCATGCGCCTGGAGGGCGGTCCCGCCGGGGTCACCGAGGTCGACACCGGCGGCGTGACCGACGCGGCGTCCGCGGAGGCGTGCGCCCACCCCGCGATCACCGGTGCCACCGCCACGATGACCGGCACGGAGCGGCACCCCCGCGTACGGATGCGGGTGACCCTCGCCGGGGACGCCCCGATGAGCGCGGTCCGCGAGCACCTGGGCGAGGTGGTCCTGCCGCACATGCGCCAGGCCCTGGAGAGCCCGGACATGCCCGCCGTCGCCCGGGTGAACGTGGAGGACGCGCCGCGCTCCCGCCGGACCCTCGCCTGACGGAGCGCCGATCGTAGAGTGGCGGGAGAAACCACCACCTCGAGGAGACGATGTGCCGGTCGTGAAGATCAACGCCCTGACGGTGTCCGCGGAGATGCGCGAGGAACTGGAGCGCCGTTTCTCCACGCGCGCGGGGGTCGTCGAGTCCGCCGACGGATTCGAGTGGTTCGAGCTGCTCCGCCCGGTGGAGGGCACCGACCGCTACCTGGTCTACACCCGCTGGCGTTCGGAGGAGGACTTCAAGCGCTGGACCGAGAGCCAGGCCTTCCAGCGGGGCCACGCCCAGGCCGCGGCCGGCGCGGGCCAGGACCAGGGACAGGGCCAGGGCCAGGGGCACGGCCAGGGCCAGGGGCACGGCCAGGGCCCCGGGCAGGGACATGGGCAGGGCCCGGCCCAGGGTCACGGGCACGGGCAGGGTCCCGCCGCCACCGGGGCCGAGCTGTGGTCCTTCGAGGTGGTGCAGAGCACCGGCCCGGCGCCGGGAGCCTGACCGCCACCCCGAACGACCCGGGCCAACCGGGCGACCTGCCCCGGCCCGGGACGGGACGGTCCGGCGCGGTCCGGTCCGGCCTTCACCGCAGGATCGCGCCCCCCGCCGCGCCCCCGCCGCGCCCTCCGCCCCCTGACTCCCCGACCCCCTGGAGGGCTCAGCCCTCCAGGGGGTTGTTCGCCATGAGCTCGGCGATCCCGGCGCGGGCCAGCCTCCCGGCCTGGCTGTCCGGCTTGCGGGCCCCCTGCTCCAGGACGCACATGGTGAAGTACGGGCCGATCCCCAGCCGGGGGTAGCGCTCCAGCACCTCGGCGCGGAGCTCCGGCGGGAAGTCCTCGGGCCTCCGGCCGGAGATGTCGAGCGCGGTGGACAGCTCCAGCAGGTACCCCTCCGGGTCCTGCTCGGGGTCCACCTTGTCCCACATGTGACGCACGACGACCTCCGAGGCCCGCACCCGGCGCTCGACCGGCCAGCCGGCCCCGGCGGCGAAGACCCACGCGACGTGGCCGCCCGCCTCCTCGAACGGCACGGTGTGGCTGTCGAACTCCGCGACCAGGCCGATGTCGTGCATCATCGACGCCACGTACAGCAGCTCGGCGTCGAAGGCGATGTCGTTCATCGCGCCGTAGGCCGCCGCCCAGAGGTAGGCGCGGACGGAGTGGTTGAGCAGGGCGGGCGAGCAGTAGGCGGTCGCCACCTCCAGCGCGCCGCGGGCGGCCGGGGAGTCGGGGACGACGATGTCGGCGAGTCTCATGCGGCACAGCCTGCCGAAGCGGGCTCCCGTCCGCGAGTGGCTCAAAGGACATCGGCCGATAGGATCGCGCCATGAGGTTCCGGACGGTCGCGGTGATGCTGTTCGACGGCATCCCGCTGTTCGAGGCGTCGGTGCCGATCGCGGTCTTCGGTGAGCGGCGGCCGGGGCTGCCGGAGTTCGACACCCGGGCCGTCTCCGCCGAGGGCGGCCCGGTCCGCACCGACATCGGGATCACCCTCGCCGCCCCGTACGACCTCGGCGCCGTGGACGACGCCGACCTGGTCGTCGTCCCCACCTGGCGGAACCCGTCGGGACCTCCGCCCGCCGGGGACGCGCTGGAGGCGCTGCGCCGCGCCCACCGGCGCGGGGCGACCGTGGTCGGGCTCTGCCTGGGCACGTTCGTGCTGGCCGCCGCCGGTCTGCTGGACGGGCGCCGTGCCACCACCCACTGGCGCTACGCCGGACTGCTCGCCTCGGCCCATCCCCTCGTCGACGTCAGGCCCGGCGTCCTGTACGTCGACGAGGGCGACGTCCTCACCTCCGCGGGCAGCGCGGCGGGCATCGACCTGTGCCTGCACCTCGTCCGGCGGACCTACGGCCCGGAGACGGCCAACCACATCGCCAGGAGCCTGGTGGTGCCGCCGCACCGGTCGGGCGGCCAGGCGCAGTACATCGACCGTCCCGTGCCGCCGCCGTCCGCCGGCGACCCCATCGGCGAGACCCTCGAGTGGGCCCTGCGCCACCTGGACCGCGAGCTGACCGTGGACGCCCTGTCCGCCCGCGCCGCGATGAGCCGCCGGACCTTCGACCGGCGCTTCCGCCGGGTCACCGGCACCACTCCGGCCCAGTGGCTGCTCCACCAGCGGGTCCTGCAGGCCCAGCGGCTGCTGGAGACCACCCGCGAGCCGGTGGAGCGGGTGGCCCGCAGCGTGGGGTTCGCCTCGGCGGTGGCGCTGCGCCCGCACTTCCGCCGCCGGGTCGGCGTCTCCCCCGCCGCCTACCGGGAAGCCTTCGGCGCCGCCCCCTCGGGCACCGCGTCAGGAACGGGGACCGTCACCCGCCCGGCCCCGTGAGTCCCAGCAACCTCACAGGACCCGCGGGCCGTGTACGCCCCTCGGAGCGCATAGGGTTCACAAGCCCCTAAGGTTCATGGAACCCGCGGATCTCACCGGTGGGAACCCGCATCCGATTGCTAACGATGTCCCGGAAGCACCCCTGCCGGCTTGACCGGTTTGGTGGGATTCGGCAGCATGATCCGCTCCCTTGCCCCGTCCCGGAAGGAACTGGCGTGCGCCGCCGCACACAAGCACTCGCTCTTGCCCTGGTCTCGCTGCTGACCTGTCTCGTCCCGGCCGGGACCGCGACGGCGGGCACCGCGGGACGCACCACGGAGTGCCAGGGCGACTGGCTGCCCGCCACGCCCACCGGGGCGGACGTGATGAACGGACGGCTCGGCTTCCTGGACATGGCGCCGGTGAAGGTCGGCGGGAACGTCGACTGGCGTACCGACCCCTACCGCAACCGCTCGTGGAGCATGGTGTTCCACTCGCTGCGCTGGATGGGCCGCCTCGTCGCCGACTACGAGACCAACGGTGACGCGGCCTACCTCAGGCGGGCCGTCGAGATCGCCAGGGACTGGGTCGCCGACAACCCGCGCGGCGGCGCGAGGACCAGCCCGTACGCCTGGCAGGAGCACCCGATCGCGCTGCGCGCGCCCGCGCTGGTCTGCCTGAGCAAGCACGTCGACGCCTCCTGGCTCTCCCGCAGCCTGACCGAGCACGCCGCGATGCTGTCGAACCCGAAGCTGTACGAGAAGGGTCACAACCACGGCATCGACCAGGACATCGCGCTGCTGGGCATCGGCTGCCGCTACGGCCGCAAGGCGTGGTCCGGGCTCGCGATCAGGCGGCTCACCGAGACCGTGAAGCTCGACGTGGACTCCCAGGGCGCGCTGCGCGAGCAGGCCCCGCGCTACGCGATCTACGTGTACGAGCGCCTCAAGGTGGCCATGGACAACATCCGGGCGTGCCGGCTCAAGGTGCCCGGGGAGATCACCTCGCGCTGGGAGTCGATGGAGGACTTCATCGCCCACTCGACCCAGCCGAACGGGTACATGGTCCCGATCGGCGACGGCGGCGCGGACGTGCGGCCGGTCGGCTACGGCGCGCCGAAGAAGACCGTGCGGGTGTTCGGCAACGGCTACGTCTACGGGCGCACCGCCTGGAACGACCCCGCCTCGGCGTTCTACTCCATCCGCTTCGGGCCCGGGATGAGGTACCACGGCCACGAGGACCACCTGGGCGTCACCTACTACGCCCAGGGCCGTGACGTCCTGGTCGACGCGGGCTTCGACTCGTACGAGAACAGCGGCTACCGGCGCTGGACGATGTCGCCGCAGGCGCACAACACCTCGACGGTGGCCGGGGCCCGCTTCCGCGGCGGCACCGCCAGCGCCCTGAGCGGGTCCTCGATCGGGCGGGAGCGGCAGAGCTACCGACTGACCGACAGGGCCTACGGCGTGCCCAGGACCCGTTCGGTGCTCGTCGGCCACGGCCGGGACGTGATGGCCGTGCTGGACACGGTCCCCAAGGGCTCGCGGGTCGGCAGCCTGTGGCACTTCTCCCGCGACCTGTCCGTCGTCTCGAACGGCGGGGGCCGGGTCGTGCTGAAGGACGAGAAGGGCTGGAAGGCGACGCTCGCGCAGGTCTCGATGCCGTCGTGCGAGCCGGTCGGCGGGCTGAAGGTCGTCCGCGGCGGGAAGAACCCGTACCAGGGCTGGGTGTCCTCCGCCTACATGCGCAGGCACCCGGCCCCCGCGGTCGTGGCCCCCGCCGCCGGCGCCTCCGTGCTGACCGTGGTGGTGCCCGGCACCGACGCCCCGTCGCTCTCCTGCTCCGGCGGCACGGTCTCGGTGAAGACCTCCGAGGGCACGGTGAGCCTCCGCGTCCGCGGCGCCGGCCTGTCCTGACGTTCCCGGACGGGTGTCCCGCCGGTCCCGTCCCGGGCGGTCCCCGGGACGGGCGCCCTCAGACGGTGTGGCCCGCCCGCAGCAGGCCGTAGGTGACGGCCTGCTCCAGCGCCTGCCAGGACGCCTCGATGATGTTCTCGTCGACGCCGACCGTGGACCACTCCCCGGCCGCGTCGCTGGAGGTGATCAGTACGCGGGTGACCGCGTCGGTGCCGTGCGTCCCCTCCAGGATGCGCACCTTGAAGTCGATCAGCTCGACCTCCGCCAGCTCGGGGTAGAGCCGCTCCAGCCCCAGCCGCACGGCCCGGTCCAGGGCGTTGACCGGGCCGTTGCCCTCGCCGGTGGCGACGATCCGCTCGCCCTTGGCGTACAGCTTCACGGTGGCCTCGCTGACGACCTCCCCGCCCCGGGCCCGCTCGACGATCACCCGCCAGGACTCGACCTGGAAGTGCCGCCTGCGCTCGCCGGCGACGGTGTCGCGGAGCAGCAGCTCGAAGGAGGCGTCGGCCGCCTCGAAGGTGTAGCCCTTGGACTCCATCTCCTTGACCCGGTTGACCAGCTCCCGCGAGGTGTCCTGGCCGAGCTCGTAGCCCAGCTCGCGGCCCTTGAGCTCGACCGAGGCGCGCCCGGCCATGTCCGAGACGAGCATGCGCATGTCGTTGCCGACCTGGGCGGGGTCGATGTGCTGGTAGAGGTTGGGGTCGACCTTGATGGCGCTGGCGTGCAGCCCGGCCTTGTGCGCGAAGGCGGAGACGCCCACGTAGGGGGCGTGCGAGTTGGGGGTGACGTTGGTGACCTCGGTGATCGCGTGGGCGATCCGGGTCATGTCCGCCAGCGCCTCCCCGGGCACCAGGTCGAACCCCCGCTTGAGCTGGAGGTTGGCCACGACGGTGAACAGGTTGGCGTTGCCCGAGCGTTCGCCGTAGCCGTTGGCGCAGCCCTGCACGTGGGTGGCGCCCGCCTTCACCGCCGCCAGCGAGTTGGCGACCGCGCAGCCGGTGTCGTCGTGGCAGTGGATGCCGATCCTGGCGGACGTCTGCACGGCGGCGTGCACCACGTCGGCCAGCTCGTCGGGGAGCATGCCGCCGTTGGTGTCGCAGAGCGCGATCACCGAGGCGCCCGCCTCGGCCGCGACGCGCAGGACCTCCAGCGCGTACGCCGGGTTGGAGGTGTAGCCGTCGAAGAAGTGCTCGGCGTCGAGGAAGACCCTCTGTCCCTCCGCGCGAAGATGGGAGACCGTGTCGCGGATCATCGCGAGGTTCTCCTCCAAGGTCGTGCGGAGGGCCAGCTCCACGTGCCGGTCGTGACTCTTGGCGACAAGGGTCACGACCGGCGCGCCGGATTCGCGCAGCGCGGCGACCAAGGGGTCGTCGGCCGCCTTCACGCCTGCCCGGCGGGTCGCGCCGAACGCGGCGAGCTGCGCGTGCCTCAGGTCCAGCTCTGTTCGAGCCCGCCTGAAGAACTCGGTGTCCTTGGGGTTGGCGCCCGGCCAGCCGCCCTCGATGAAGCCGACGCCGAGGCCGTCCAGGTGACGCGCGACGGCCAGCTTGTCGGCCACCGTGAGGTTGAGCCCTTCCTGCTGGGCACCGTCACGGAGAGTCGTGTCGTACACGTGGAAGCGATCGTCGGCCATGTCGTTCTCCTTCGCGGGTTCGATGATCCGCCGCGCGCAGTCCGGCTCCGGAAACAAAAACGACCCCTCACGGACGTGAGAGGTCTGCGCGCCGGCGATGTCCCTTTTTCAGCCGGCGCGCCTGCCGATAATGAGCAGACCGTAGAACATGATGCCTCGGAGTCTGCCACACGCCGACACCATCTGACACATCGATCTCACCATCCGAGATCCTCCGCGTGCCGCCACGTCGCCGGATCGTTCGCCACGACCTGCCGCCACGGGCGAGAATGACCTCCATGAAGACCACCTACCTCGACCCGGCCGTGGGGCAGTACCTGCTCGCGCACACCACCCTGCCCGACGAGATCCTCGACGCGCTCGCCGTCGAGACCCGCGAGACGACCGGCGACCGCGCCGGGATGCAGATCTCCCCCGACCAGGGAAGCCTCCTCACGATGATCGCCCAGCTCTGCGGCGCCAGGAACGCGGTGGAGGTGGGCACCTTCACCGGCTACTCCTCCATCTGCCTGGCCCGCGGTCTCGCCCCGGGCGGCGGGCTCACGTGCTTCGACGTGAGCGAGGAGTGGACGGCGATCGCCCGCAGATACTGGGAGAAGGCGCAGGTCGCCGAGCTCATCGACCTGCGGATCGGCCCCGCGGCCGAGCGGTTGCGCGAGCTTCCCGTGCACCCCGCCGTGGACCTGGCGTTCATCGACGCCGACAAGGTCAACTACCCGGTCTACTACGAGCTGCTGATGGAGCGCCTGGCCCCGGGCGGGCTGATCCTGGTCGACAACACGCTGCAGAGGGGCCGGGTCGCCGACCCCTCCGTCGACGACGAGACGGTCAGGCACATCCGCGCGTTCAACGACCTGGTCAGCGCCGACGAGCGGGTCACCTCGATCATGCTCCCCATCGCCGACGGCCTCACCATGATTCGAAAGCACTGACGAGAACCTTCCCGGATCCGCGTACGAGCGCGACGTTTTCCGATTACTTTACGTCACATGAAGAGCACGTTGCGCTCACCGGCGCGGAGGGAAGGATGAGACCATGGGAATGCTCATGGAGAGATCGACCGCGTACCGGCTCACGGAACGGAAGGATGTCGAACGGCTCTACCTGGAGCTCGTCGATCGGTTCGAGAATCACCGGATCGAGATCGTCAACGGCCGGATCGTGGTGAGGGAGATGCCCACGATCGCCCACGCGAAGGTCGTCCACCAGTTGACGGCACAGCTCATGCCGCTCTCCATGGAGAAGGGATGGCGCCTCTATCCACAGGTCAAGCTCCTCCTGCAGGTGCAGGGAGATCGCTTCGAGCCCGACCTCGTGATCGTTCCCCCCGATCCCCCGCTCCGGGATCCCAGCCACATCTACGCGAACGCCACGCTGCTGGTCGTCGAGGTCGTCTCTCCGAGCAGCGTTCACGACGACCACGTGGTCAAGCCGCGCGCCTACGCGCTCGCGGGAGTGCCGCTCTACCTCGTGATCGACACGTTCGCGAACCGGTTCAGGCTGCTCAGCCGGCCGGGACCGGAAGGGTACGCCGACGAGGTCACCGAATCGCTCGGCAAGCCGCTCGAACTCCCCGCGCCGTGGGATGTCACGATCGACACGGGCCGGCTGATCGAGGACTGAGCCTGCCGCGCGTGATCGGGTCCGGCCCGGTAAGGCCGGGCCCTCTCACGTGCGGGTGGCGGCCACCCGTGTCCCGGCGGACCCGGGTCCTCCCTCGGCGGCTAGCAGATCTTGTGGACCCAGCCGTGCGGGTCGGGGCGGGAGCCGTACTGGATGCCCACGAGCTCCTCGCGGATCTTCGAGGTGACCGGGCCCTGGGTGCCGTCGCCGATCGTCCAGGAGCCGTCGGCGCCCTTGACCGTGCCGACCGGGGTGACGACCGCGGCGGTGCCGCAGGCGAAGACCTCGGTGAGCTCGCCCGACTCGCAGCCGCGTCGCCACTCCTCGATCGACAGGCGCCCCTCCTCGGCACGCAGGCCGAGACCGCCGGCGAGGGCGAGGATGGAGTCGCGGGTGATGCCGGGCAGGAGCGTGCCGGTCAGCGCCGGGGTGAGCAGGCGGTCGCCGTAGACGAAGAACAGGTTCATCCCGCCCATCTCCTCGACGTAGCGGTGCTCGACCGCGTCCAGCCAGACCACCTGGTCACAGCCCTGCTCGACGGCCTGGCGCTGGGCCACGAAGGCCGCGGCGTAGTTGCCGCCGCACTTGGCGAACCCGGTGCCGCCGGGAGCGGCACGGGTGTACTCGGTGGAGAGCCAGACCGAGACGGCCTGGCCCCCGCCGAAGTAGGCCGCCGCAGGGCCGGCGATGACCATGTACCGGTAGGTCCTGGAGGGGTAGTTGACACCGAGCGCGGGCTGCGTGGCGATCATGAAGGGACGCAGGTAGAGGCTGTGTCCCGGCGTGGTGGGGACCCAGTCGCGGTCGGTCTGGACGAGCAGTTCCAGCGACTCGACGAACGTCTCCTCGGGCAGTTCGGGCATGGCCATCCGCAGCGCCGAGGTGTTGAACCGGGCGGCGTTGGCCTCCGGCCGGAAGGTCACGATCGCGCCGTTCTCCTGGCGGTAGGCCTTGAGCCCCTCGAAGAGCTCCTGCGCGTAGTGGAAGACCGAGGTCGCCGGGTCGAGGACGAGCGGCCCGTACGGGGTGAGCCTGGCGTCGTGCCAGCCCCTCCCCTCGGTGTAGTCGATGGAGATCATGTGGTCGGTGAAGACCTGGCCGAACCCCGGGCTCGCCATTACCTGCTCGCGCTCGGCCGTGGTGCGAGCGTGGTCGGAGAGCTGCACGTCGAAGCTGAGCTTCTGAGCGGTGGTCATGACGCGGATCCTTCTCTTGGTGTCTGGCTTACCCTTGCGTCCATTCTGCGTTGGACCGGGTAACGGGAAACTACTGCATCGCTGACGAAATCCGTCAGCGAGGCGGAAAAACCAAAACGCGCCCGGCGGCTCAGGTGAGCCGCCGGGCGCGTCTGGGTCGAGGTGGGCGGCTTCCTCAGCCGGCTACTCGGGCGGTGATGTCGTCGCCGATCTCCCGGGTGGTGCGTCCGGCCCCGCCGGCGGTCCGCCCGGCCAGGTCGTCGGCCACGGCGCGCTCGACGCGGGCGGCCTCGGGGTCCAGGCCCAGGTGGTCCAGGAGCATGGCGACCGACAGGATCGTGGCCGTCGGGTCGGCCTTGCCCTGGCCCGCGATGTCGGGGGCGCTGCCGTGGACCGGCTCGAACATGCTCGGCGCGGTGCGGTCGGGGTTGACGTTGCCGCTGGCCGCCAGGCCGATGCCGCCGGCGATCGCGGCGCCGATGTCGGTGAGGATGTCACCGAAGAGGTTGTCGGTGACGATGACGTCGAAGCGCTCGGGCTGGCCGACGAAGAACATCGAGGCCGCGTCGACGTGGCAGTAGTCGGTGCGGACGTCCGGATACTCCCGGCCGACCCGGTCGAAGGTGCGGGCCCACAGGTCGCCGGCGTAGGTGAGCACGTTGGTCTTGTGGACCAGCGTCAGCTTCCTGCGCGGGCGCGACAGCGCCTTGTCGAAGGCGTAGCGCACCACGCGCTCGACGCCGTACGCGGTGTTGAGCGACTCCTGGGTGGCGATCTCGTGCGGGGTGCCGCGGCGCATCACGCCACCGGCGCCCGCGTAGGGCCCCTCGGTGCCCTCGCGCACGACGACCATGTCGATGTCCTCCGGCCGGGCCCTGCCCAGCGGGGTCTCCACGCCGGGGAAGAGCTTGACCGGCCGCAGGTTCACGTAGTGGTCGAGCGTGAAGCGGAGCTTGAGCAGCAGGTCGCGCTCGAGCACGCCCGGGGGCACGCTGGGGTCGCCGACCGCTCCGAGCAGGATCGCGTCGTACCCGCGCAGCTCCTCCAGGACGCCGTCGGGCAGCGTCTCGCCGGTCTCGTGGTAGCGCTTGGCGCCCAGGTCGTAGGTGGTGGTCTCCACCTTCGTGCCGACCGCTTCGAGAACCTTGAGCCCTTCGGCGACGACCTCGGCGCCGATGCCGTCCCCGGGGATGACCGCCAGGCGGATGTTACGCGAATCCATGCCGTCACCCTACCGGCCCGTCTCGGTGCTTGAACACCGGTCTCATCCCTCGGACACGTTTTCCCTCCGGGAGACCCCTGATCATTTTGTCCAACTTTAGTATATGTTGACCGTTTCATGAGGTTTGGTTATGGTCCTCAGCGTTCAGATTCATGCCTAATTCGTCCGGATCATCCCTTATCGAGATGGACGAAGCCGGGGAACCACTTCTTGCCGGGATCCACCCGGGCCCCGGGAACCCCGCTCCCCGACCGGAGCGCGTTCCCGTCCGCCCGGCCGATCCCTCGGGGCGAGTCGGCGCGCACCCGCGCCGTAGGGCGGCCTCCACGCCCGAGCCCGACAGCTCACCCGGCCGGCCCCATGGAAGGAACGACCCTGTACAGCAAGATCTGCTCTCGCGTCGCGTCCGTACTCGTCGCCGGAACCGCGGTGTTCGCGACCCCGTCCACCGCGTCGGCCGCCTCGCCCCTGCCCGCCCCCGGGCCCGCCGCGCTCGGCATGCCCGCCCTGAAGGGCGCCCTGAGGGCCGCCTCCCTGCGCCCCGCCTGGCAGAAGGCCCTGACCTGGGCCATGTCCAAGCGCGGCACGCCGTACGCCTGGGGCGGCACCGGCCGCGGCGGCTTCGACTGCTCGGGGCTGATGCTCCGCGCCTACGGGGCCGCCGGGATCACGCTGCCCCGCATCGCCTCGGAACAGTACGGGGCGTTCTCGAAGAAGATCGCCTGGAAGGACCTGAGACCCGGGGACCTGGTCTTCTTCCGCGGCCTCGGGCACGTCGGAATGATCACGAAGCCCGGGTACATGGTGCACGCCCCGCGGAGCGGGGACGTGGTCAAGGAGGAGCGGCTCAGCGCCTGGCGGCGCGCCTCCTTCGCCGGCGGGGTGCGCCCGGACCCCGAGGGGGTCGAGCTGACCGAACGGATCGAGCGCGCGACCGGATCCGTCACGGGCCGGTGACCTGCCGTCCGTCACCGGCGGGTGGGCGCCCCTCGTCGCCGGCGGGCGCCGGTCTGCCCGCGGTGGCGTCCGCTCCGCCCGCGGGCGCGTCCGCTCCTCAGCCCCGGGTGGGCGAGCCACCGTTGTCGCGGCGGTCCAGGGCGGTCTGCAGCGCGTCGGACGTCTCGTTCTCGTTCTCGTCCGGGCGGTTCCAGGAATACATCTCGTACATGGCGGATCTCGTCTCGGTCGCGTGTGAGCGGTGAAGGTGGCCGAGACTCCGGTCGGGACTCGGACCGGGCCCGATGTCGCGGTCCGGGTCACGGACCGGCGGACGGAGGGCTCGGAGCCGGCGAGCGCCACGGACACCGTGGCGGGCCGCCGGCCTGCCCCTGTCGGGCCCCGCCGCGGCGGGTGAACGGTGCGAACACCCGGCGCATCCCCATCAGGGTACCCGGCACCGCGGGGACCGTCTCGCCCCGCGTACCCACTTCTCACATGCCGAGACGGCGGGCGGGCGCCGGCGCGACCCCCTCCCGGAGGCGGGGCCGCGCCGGCGCCGTGGCTCGCCCGTCAGTCGGTCAGGTCGACCGAGCGGCCGCTGTCGGCGCCGATCTCCGCGCCGATCTGGTCGATCACGTCGGCCGGGATGGCGGTGTCGACGGTGAGCGCGATCAGGGCCTTGCCGCCCTTGGCGTCCCGGGCCACCTGCATCGAGGCGATGTTGATCGAGTGGTCGCCCAGGATACGGCCGACCACGCCGACGATGCCGGGACGGTCGGTGTAGGTGAAGAAGGACAGGTGGTCGGTCGGCTCGATCTCCATCTGGTAGCCGTTGACCTCGACGATCTTCGTGATCTGCCTCGGCCCGGACAGGGTGCCCGAGACCGAGACCGCGCGGCCGTCGGCGAGCACGCCGCGGACCGTCACCACGTTGCGCCAGTCGGGGCTGTCGGAGCTGGTGATCAGCTCGACCGTGACACCGCGGTCCTTGGCCAGCAGCGGGGCGTTGACGTAGGTGACCGAGTCCTCGACCACGTCGGTGAAGACGCCCTTGAGCGCGGCCAGCTCCAGCACCCGGACGTCGTGGGAGGCGATCTCGCCGCGCACCTCGACGTCGAGCCTGGTGGCGACCTCGCCCGCGAGCGCGGTGAACACCCGGCCGAGCTTCTCGGCCAGCGGCAGGCCCGGCTTGACGTCCTCGGCGACGGCACCGCCCTGGACGTTGACCGCGTCCGGCACGAACTCCCCGGCCAGGGCCAGCTTCACGCTCCGCGCGACCTGCGTGCCGGCCTTCTCCTGGGCCTCGTGGGTGGAGGCGCCCAGGTGCGGGGTGACCACGACCTGGTCCAGCTCGAACAGCGGGCTGTCGGTGACCGGCTCCTTGGGGAACACGTCGATGCCGGCGCCGGCGACGCGGCCCTCCTTGATCGCGGAGTAGAGGGCGTTCTCGTCGATGATGCCGCCGCGGGCGACGTTGATCAGACGCACGTTCGGCTTGACCTGGTGCAGCTCCCGCTCGCCGATGAGACCGATGGTCTCCTTGGACTTGGGCAGGTGCACGGTGATGAAGTCGGCCTCGCGCAGGGCCTCCTCCAGCGAGACCAGGCGGACGCCCATCTGCGCGGCGCGGGCCGGCTGCAGGTAGGGGTCGTAGGCGATCAGCTCGACGCCGAACGGCTGGAGGCGCTGGGCGACCAGCTGGCCGATCTTGCCGAGGCCGAGGATCGCGACGACCTTCTCGTCCAGCTCCACGCCGGTGTACTTCGAGCGCTTCCACTCGCCGCCCTTGAGCGCCGAGTGCGCCTGGGCGACGTTGCGGGCGGAGGCGAGGATCAGGGCCACGGTGTGCTCGGCGGCGCTGGTGATGTTGGAGGTGGGCGCGTTGACGACCATGACGCCGGCCTTGGTGGCCGACTCCACGTCGACGTTGTCCAGGCCGACGCCGGCGCGGGCGACCACGCGGAGCCGGGGGGCGGCGGCGATCGCCTCGGCGTCCACCTGCGTGGCGCTGCGCACGATCAGGGCGTCCACGCCGGCGAGGGCGGGCAGGAACTGGGCGCGGTCGGCGCCGTCGGTGTGGCGGACTTCGAAGTCCGCGCCCAGAACCGCGAGACCGGCCTCGGAGAGTTCCTCGGCGACCAGTACGACGGGCTTGTTCACAGGCAGATCCTTACTAGGCGGTGAGGTGCACGGACCTCACGTAGTCTATCGGCGCTTGTGAACGCGTTCACGAGTGTCCCGCGATCCGAGACGGGGTACACGAGAGCTCAGGTCGGCCCGGGTGCGGCCCCTGGACCGCCCGGGGCGGGCTACCCGTCCCCGTGACATCCCATGCTTCGAACTTCAAGTTGGTATTGATCCCAAGAAAACTTCGCGATTACCCTGATAAGCCGTGGTTCACTACCTATCGTTCCTCATATGAGCATCGGGAACCCCGCTCTCGGCACCGTGCTCGCGCAGCACGGCGAGCCGCACCGGCTGCTTGCGGCGCTCGCGGAATGGGGACTCCTGGTCGCCGTGCGACCCGACCGTTCGGTCGTGCTCGGCACGACCCAGGCCGGTGAACGTGTCCTGCTCGGGTACACCTCGGCGGACACCTACGCGCGGCACCGCGGCAGCCACTCGCTCTCGGCGTGCGACGCCGACACCGTCCTCGACATCCAGCGCGTCACCGGGGTGCGGGAGATCGTGATCGACGCGGCCGGGCCGGCGGCCGCGGCCGTGCCGATCGAGGACCTCCAGCGCTACCTGCTCTCGACGCGCAGCGGGCCCACGCCCGCGCTGTCGAGCGCGACGCCCACCGCGTACGCGACCGGGGCGATGGCCACGGTCTCGCGTCCCGCGCCGGCACGCCCGCAGGCCTCGCCGCCGAGGAACCCCCATCCCCAGGCCCCGTCGCCGCAGAGGCCCCCGCAGGGCTCCTACCCTCAGGGCCCGTACCCGCCGGGACCGGCCCCGCAGCCGTCCTACCCGCAGGCCCCGGCCCCGCAGAACCGACCGCGGACCCCGGTGCCCGCCGCGCCCGCCGCCTCCTGGATCCCTGCCCCCCGGCCGCACCTGTCGGGTCCGATGCAGATGGTCGATCCGGGCTACCGCCGGTGCGACCACCCGATCCTGCCCGCGCTGCGCGCCGCCATCTCGCACCTGCTCGTCGACTACCCGCTCGTCCACCACGTGTGGATCTCCGAGGCCGGCACCTCCTCGGGCGCCCCCGGGATCATGCTGCACGTCAAGGTGCACATGTCGGCGGCCGAGGACGTGGTCAGGGACATCCACCGCGGGGTACGGGCCAGGCTGCCGCAGCTCGCCGCCAGTGAGGCGCCGATCCTGATGGCCCGGGTCGCCGACGCGCGCAGCGAGCAGCGGATGATCGAGCTGGGCGCCCACGTGGTCTGCGCCGACGTCACCGACTGACACGTCCGGCCCGCCCGGCGGCGCCGGGCGGGCGGGCGGGACGTTCGGATCTCCGGGCAGGGCCGGACCCGGCCGGGTCGGGCGACGGGGCCGATCGGGCCGTCAGGACAAACGGCGCCGGGGCCGGTCAGGTCAGGCGGCGGGCGAACACCACTCCGGTCCGGGCGCACGCCCCCGCCACCAGCGCCGACAGCAGCGGCAGGCCGACCAGCACGCCCCCCAGCACGAGCCAGGGCACGTCGAGCAGGTACATGACGACGGGCCGGCCCTCCAGGACCACGCCGGACATCGCGCTCAGCTCGGCCTGAACGCGCGCGTTCAGACCGAGGACGGCCATCACGCCCGCGGCCAGCCCGGCCGGTACCCCCGTCGCGACCCCCAGAGCGGCGATGAACCCGGCCTGCCCGGCGACGAGGAGGCGCTGGGTGCGGGCCGGCGCCCCCACGGCGGCCAGCGTGGCCCGGTCGGGACGGCTCTCGGCCGCGGCCAGCCCGGTCGCGGCGAACGTGGCCCCGAGGACCAGGATCGCGGCACCGAGGGCGGCGAGGGCGAGCGCCTTCCTGCCGTCGTCGTCCCGGAAGCCCCGCTCGACCGTGGCGAAGGCCGACGGGGTGACGGCCCGCACCGCCTCGTGCAGCCGCCGCTCCTGCTCGGGGGGGATGTACAGCACGGCCGGATCGACCAGGAGGGTGTCGTAGACCACGGTGAGGCCGAGCCTGGAGCCCTCGGAGGGGGGGAGCATCGCCGCCACCACCGGTCCGGCCGGAGGGCGCCGGAGCACGGCGGGCACCGAGTGCTCGACGTTCTCGCCCCGCACGGTGGTGACGGTGAGGGTCAGCGTTCCGCCGCGCAGCGCCCGCGGGTCGAAGACCACGGCCTTGCCCGCGGCGAGGGCGGCCTCCGCGGCGGGGTCGGGACCGCGCAGGAGGTAACGGAGCAGATCGGCTCCCCCCACGGGAACCCTGCCCCTCCAACGGAGGTCGCGTGGGAGGGACCCCACGACCGGATAGACCGGCTGGGAGGTGGAGTCGGCGAGTCCTCCCACCTCGATCACCGGCACCCCGGGCAGGAGGGAGGTGACGGTCCGCCTGAGCTCGGACCGGACCGCCTGACGGGACTTGGACTCTGGGTCGATGGACGACACCACCGTGGTCCCCGTCACGTAGCCGGGAGTGTAGGTCTCCCGTGCCCTGGCACTCTGGCTGGAGACCATCACCGCCACGGCGCCGAAGACGGTGGTCGCCACCAGCACCGCGGTCACGGCCGGGGCCGTGCGGCCCCGGTTGCGCGCCGCGTCCCTGGCGGCCATCCGGAACGGCAGCGGCAACCGCCCGGTCGTCCGCGCCACCACGCCGACCAGCCACGGCGTCAGCAGCACCATCCCGAGCTGGCCGAGGATCACGCTCCCCAGCAGATTGATCATGACCGAGCCTTCCCCCGCCGGCCACGGCGTTACCCACGCGTGAGGGAGGGCGAGGACGGCGATGGCCGCCACCGCGGCGACCAGGAGCACCAGGCCCAGCACGGGCAGCCCCCGGCGGTCCCTGACCCGGCCCCGGCGGCCGGCCAGCGCCTCGGCCACCTCGGTCCGCGACGCCTGGACCGCGGGGACGACGGCCGCGAGCAGCGCGCTCACCACCCCGAGGAGCACGACGAGCGCGATCGGGCCGGCGGGCACCTCGAAAGGACCGTGACGGAAGAACGGCATGAGGGCCGCGGCCAGCCCGATCCCGCCCATGGCGCCGAGCACGCAGGCCGCGAGGCCGAGGGTGAGGCCGTCGGCGAGGACGACGCCGCGCAGGTGGCGGGGGGAACCGCCCTGGGAGGCGATCAGCGCGAGCTCGCGCCGGCGACGCCGGATACCGACGGTGAACGCCGGTCCGGCCAGGAAGACGACCTGCAGCACGGCGATCGTCGCGACGAGGATGATCATGACGGGGTCGGCGCCTCTCCCCAGCGGAGGGAGAGGGTCGGTGGGGCCGCCCGCCGCCGGTGGCGGGTCCTCGACCACCGCCCGCGAGACGACCTCGACACCGTGCCGGTTGATCTCGCCGACCCGCTGCCAGGTGACCGGGGCAGGGGTGTCGACGAACCAGGTCCTCCACGCGGTCCCACCGGTCGCCGCGCGTACGGTCCCGGGCAGGGCGACGATCGTCCGTGAGTCGGGGACGACCCGGCGCTCGACGACGCCGACCACGGTGACCGGGCTCCCGCCCTCCAGCGTGATACGGGTCCCCGGTCCCAGTCCGAGTCCCGGGCTCGCCGCCACCTCCCGGGACGTCGACGGCAGACGCCCGGCCGACAGGTCGTACATGCCCGTGGCGATCGGATCACGCAGGTCGATCTCCCACAGGCCGGCCTCCCGGTAGGCGCCGGCCACCCGGTACCCGGTCATGAGCCTCCGTGAGGGCAGGGCGCGGCTGCCCGGCCCGAAGAGGGAGAGGACCTCCCGCTCGGTCAGCTCCCTGTCGCGCGTCGTGCCGTCGAGCACGCCCAAGGCCGCTGTTCTCCTGCCCTCGATGTCCTGCCGGATCGGTACGCCGACCGTCCCTCCCTCTATCCGGGCGTCGGCCGTGCCGAGGTCGCGGCTCAGCCCCTCCCTGGTGTCGACGTCCACGGTGGCCTGCCAGGTCAGGCCCGCGGTGAGCAGCATCACCGGGAGGCCGATCATGAACATGATCAACGCGCTCCGCGCCCTGGCCCGCCCGATCCCGCGGCGGGAGAGGCGCAGCGCGGCGAGCAGGGCGCTCATCGGGCGCTCTCCAGCGGGACGGCGGTGGAGTCGGCGATCTCGCCGTCGCGCAGGAAGACCACGCGGTCGGCCCAGGCGGCGTAGCGGGGCTCGTGGGTGACGAGGAGCACGGCGGCCCCGGCGTCGCAGCGGACGCGCAGGAGCTGGAGGATCTCGTCGCCGGTGGGGGTGTCGAGCGCGCCGGTGGGCTCGTCGGCCAGGATCAGCCGCCGTTCCCCCACCAGCGCGCGGGCGATGGCGACCCGCTGGCGCTGGCCTCCGGAGATCTCGTCGGGGAAGCGGTCCGCGACCTCTTCGAGGCCGACCTCGGTGAGCACCCGCATCGCCTCGCCGCGCGCGGTCCCGAGGCGGGCCCCGTCCAGCTCGCGGGGGAGCGTGACGTTCTCCAGCGCCGTGAGCGAGGGGATCAGGTTGAGGTCCTGGAAGACGTAGCCCACGCGCCTGCGCCGGAGGCCGGCCCGTTCGGCGGCCGTCAGGCTCGACAGCGGCGTGTCCTCCACGGTCACGGACCCGGAGGTCGGCACGTCGAGGCCCCCGGCCAGGTTGAGCAGGGTCGACTTGCCGGACCCCGAGGGCCCCATGACCGCGACCAGTTCCCCGGCGCCGACGTCGAGGCTCACCCCGCGCAGCGCCGTCACGGCCCGGGGCCCCTCGCCGTGCGTGCGGGTCACCCGGTCCAGGCGTACGACCTGGTCGGCGGTCATCGGAGGCCTCCCTGCGTGCGAGTCCGCGTCGGTAACGGTGGCGGTGGCGGTGGCGGTGGGAATGTCAACTGTCCTTCTCCTGCTTGCGGGGGGAGGCCGTGAGCACGGCCTCGCAGTGGTCCAGCCAGCGCTGCTCGGCCTCGGCCTGGAAGATCATCGATTCGAGCACCAGCCGTTGCGCGGGACTCTCGGCGCTCGCGTGCCTGGCGCGGACGAACTCCTGCAGCGTGCGCATGGTCGCGGTGCGCTGGGCCTGGATGATCGGCCGCACGTCCGTGGCCGCGGCGACCGCCATCGCGAGCTTGATGACCAGTTCGTCCCGAGGCCGGTCCGACTGGGCGACGGGGGTGCCGAACCATCGCTCCATCTCGGCCAGACCGGCCTCGGTGATCGAGTAGACGACCCGGCCCTGCTCGTCCTGCTCGCCGGGGCTCACCACGCCGTCGCGTTCCATGCGGGAGAGGGTCGTGTAGACCTGGCCGATGTTGAGCGGCCAGGTCGCCCCCGTCGACGCCTCGAACTCGGCGCGCAACTGGTAGCCGTAGCGAGGCCCCTTGCTCAGCAGGGCGAGGAGCCCTTGTCGGATCGCCATGAATACTGAGTATGCATACCGAGTATGCCCATCGCAAGAGATTCGCGTATTCTGGACAGGTTCCGCCCTCGGGGCCGATACTCGGAGGATGAGCTCGCCGCATCCCCCGTCCCGCGCCTCCGACGGGGATCGCGACCGTGCGATCAGCGAACTCCGTGACCGCGCCGTCGAGGGGCGCCTGTCGCACGACACGTTCCTCGGCCGGGTCGACATGGCCCTGCGCGCACGCAACCAGGGCGAGCTCGACCATCTGGTCGCCGACCTGCCGCAGCGCGGCCGGTTGCGCCGCATCGTCACCGAGGCCGTCGCCTCGGCCTCCGACTTCACCAAGCGGGTGGAGTCGGCCTGGCGGCGGCCCAGGATGCCCCGGCTGGCACTGCCCGGCGACGGCAGGACCCGTTACGTGGTCGGCCGCGGCTCCACCTGCGACCTGGTCCTCGCCGACCTGACCGTCTCACGGGTACACGCCGAGCTCCGCCGCGACGAGGACGGCTGGATCCTGGTCGACCTGGGCTCGCTCAACGGCACCCGGCTGAACGACTGGCGCCTGGTCGGCCCGGCGAAGGTCCGGCCCGGCGACGTCGTCTCCTTCGGCGACTGCGGCTTCCTGATGATCACGCCCCAGCCCCTCTGAGCCCCGGAGGCCCCCGGAGGGCACCCGGCGCCGGCCCGCGCCCGGGGTCTCGTCCGGGGGCCGGCCGTCCGGGCTTCGGCGGTCCTCTCAGCCGCCCTGGGGCCCGGCCGCCTGGGCTTCGGCGATCCTCTCGGCCGTCAGGGTGTAGCGGGCGACCAGCACGATGCTGACCCCCATCAGGAACGCCGGCAGCAGCGTCGTGCCGTACAGCACCGCCGTGGTCGCCGCCTCGGGCTGGACGACCGGCGTGGAGGGGTCGGACTCGATGAACCCCGTGGCCCCGAGCAGCCAGCCGAGCACCAGCGCGCCGAGCGCGAAGACCACGGTCTCGGCGGCCGTCCACAGGCCGGTGAACACCCCCGCCCGGCGCTTGCCGGTGACCAGGGCGTCGTGGACGATCACGTCGGCGAGCATCGAGAACTGCAGCAACTGGAATCCGGCGTAGCCGATGCCGACCACGAGCACGCACGCGTGCGCGTACACCGCGCCGAGGGAACCGGACAGGACCATCGCGACGGTGCCCGTCAGGAACAGCGACGAGGCCAGGAGCATCGCGCCGCGCTTGTCGTAGCGCTTGGACAGCCAGACCCAGAGCGGCATGGTGATCAGCAGCGGGCCGACGAGGCAGACGAAGAGCGTGGTGGTGGCCGCGGGCTCGTCCAGCGTGTAGGTGGCGAAGTACGGCGCTCCGGCCAGCATGATGCCGGCCGAGAACATCTGGGCGCAGCTGAAGCCGAGCAGCACCATGAACGTCCTGTTCGAGCGGGCCGCGGCGAACTGGGCGACGATCGACGACTCGGCCTCGGCACGGCCGACCATCGGGGCACGGGCGGTGCCGAAGAACGAGGCCAGCATGGCCAGCAGCAGCACCCCGCCGATGACCAGGCCCATGGTCCGGTAGCCGGCGGCGTCGTCCCCGGCGATCGCCGGGGCGCCGGCCCCCGCGAGCAGGATGCCCAGGCCGATGAAGACCATCCTCCACTGCAGCAGGGAGGACCGCTCGTGGTAGTCGTCGGTCATCTCCGCGGCCATCGCCTTGTAGGGCACCTCGTAGAAGGCGTACGCCGTCGCGGTGAGGAAGTAGCAGACCCCGACGTACAGCGCGGCCGTCATGCCGGTGAGCGGCGGGCCCGCGAAGGTGAGGGCGAAGGCGGGCGGGAGGGTGACCGCGCCCAGGAGGATCCACGGGCGGCGGGCCCCGAACCGGGAGACCGTGCGGTCGGAGCGCTGACCCACCCAGGGGTTGATGACGACGTCCCAGAGCTTGGGGAGGAAGGCCACCGCACCGGCGATCCAGGCGGGGACCGCCAGCACGTTCGTCATGTAGAACAGCAGCAGCAGCCCGGGGACCGTGGAGAACGTCGCGGTGCAGATCGAGCCGATGCCGTAACCGACGCGCACGCCGCGCGGCACGGTGACGGCGGGGGGTGTCGCCGGGGAGACCATGCCACATTCAATCGCAGCGCGTGGGCACTGGGTAGATCCCCGGACGGATGAATGTTCGGGATCGTCCCCTGCCCTTCCTGCCGAGCGATCGTCGCTGGTCCGGCCCCCGGCACGGGACCGGACCCCGGCACGGGACCGGACCCCGGCACGGGACCGGACCCCGGCACGGGACCGGATCCGGCGCGGGACCGGAAGACCGGAACCCGGCGGACCCGTGTCGCGCCGGGGGCGGGCCGGAAGCCGCTGGATCCGGGACCGCACGCCGGACCGGAACCCGGCGGACCCCGAACCGGGAATTCGGCCGGGCCCCGGCGGGTCCGGGATCCGGTTCGGGCCCCGGATTTTTCCCGGCGCGAGTCCATGATTTTTTTCGCGGTGCCGCGCCGCCGGGCCCGCGAGCCGGCCGGACGGCGCCGCCGATCGAGCGGCACGGTGAATGTCCAGCTCAACCAGGTCACGAAACGGGTGTTCAGGGTGTAACGAACGCCCCGCCGGCCCCCCGGAACCGGGGTCCCAGACGCCCCTGGGACCCCTCTGGTTTACCGGTGACCCAGATTAATGTCCGGAATTTGCTGACAAGGGTGTTCCGTCACCGACAGAATGCGGATCCGTCCAGCGTCTACCAACTGGAGGAACACCACATGCGCAGACCGCTAGGGCTACTTCTCTGCCTCGGGAGCCTGGCGGCCCTCAGCACGCCGATCGCCACGGCTCACGCCGCGGCCTCTCCCCCGGCCGAGTGTCGCGTGTACGCCGCCAAACCCCGTGCCACCCCCGCGGGACGGATCCAGGCCTCCGCCGCGCGCCTGGGCTGTGACGACACCGCCCTGGTCCGCATCCGCATCAAGCGGGCCGTGCCGGGCGCCGACCCCGTCGTCAAGAGCACCTCCCTGCGCGGGACCAACGGCCGGGTGACGGTGCGACTGCGGTGCGCCCCCGGCGTCTACTACACCGTCGTCACCGACTACCGGGGCAACGTCGGCCGCTCCAAGCCGGTCAGGGTCCGCTGCTTCCCCGGCACCACCCCCACCCCCACGACCGGCCCCACGGCGAGCCCGACGGCGAGCCCCACGGCCAGGCCGACGACCAGCCCGACGAGCAGGCCGACCACCAGCCCGACGACCAGGCCGACGAGCACCCCCAAGCCGACCGCCACCGCGACCTCCCCCGGCACCCAGCCGGGCTCCTCCCTCTCCGAGGAAGTGGTGCGCCTGACCAACGCCGAGCGGCAGAAGGGCGGCTGCGCCCCCCTGGTGTCCGACCCGCAACTGCGTTCGGCCGCCCAGGGCCACTCCGACGACATGGCCGCCAAGAACTACTTCAGCCACACCTCCCAGGACGGCCGGACCATGACCGACCGCATCAACGCCAGCGGGTTCAGCCCGAAGCGTGCCTGGGCGGAGAACATCGCGATGGGACAGCGGACCCCCGCCGATGTCGTCAGTGCCTGGATGAACAGCTCCGGCCACCGCGCCAACATCATGAACTGCGGCTACACCCACCTCGGGGTGGGCGTGGCGAACAGCCCCCGGGGCATCTACTGGACCCAGAACTTCGCCAAGCGCTGAGTCCCCCGGGCACCGCGCACCGACCCTGAGCGCGGTGCCCACCGAGCTCCCCCGGCTCCCCCGGCACCCCCGGCACCCCCGGCACGAAGGCCCGCGCCCCCGCGACGAGAACTCGTCGCGGGGGCGCGGGCCTTCGGCGTACGGGCCGACGCGGCCCGGAGGTCCTACTTGAGCCAGCTCATCATCGGGCGGAGCTTGGCGCCGGTCTTCTCGATCGGGTGCTCGGCCAGCTCGTCGCGGTAGGCGGTGAACCTCTTCTGACCGCCGTCGAACTCCTCGACCAGCTCCTTGGCGAACTCGCCGGACTGGATCTCGGCGAGGATGCGCTGCATCTCCTTCTTGGTCTCCGCGGTCACCACGCGCGGACCCCGGGAGTAGCCGCCGTACTCGGCGGTGTCCGAGACCGACCAGTACATCTTGTGGATGCCGCCCTCGTACATCAGGTCGACGATCAGCTTCATCTCGTGCAGGCACTCGAAGTAGGCGACCTCGGGCTGGTAGCCCGCCTCGATCAGCGTCTCGAAACCGGCCTTGATCAGCTCGGACACGCCGCCGCAGAGCACGGCCTGCTCGCCGAACAGGTCGGTCTCGGTCTCCTCCTTGAAGGTCGTGCGCAGCGCGCCGGCGCGGGTGCCGCCGATGCCCTTGGCGTACGACAGGGCAAGGTCGAGGGCGTTGCCGCTGGCGTCCTTCTCCACGGCGACGAGGCACGGCACGCCGCGGCCCGCGGTGTACTGGCGGCGCACGAGGTGACCGGGACCCTTCGGCGCGACCATGGCCACGTCCACACCCTCGGGCGCCTCGATGAGGCCGTAGCGGATGTTGAGACCGTGCCCGAAGAAGAGCGCGTCGCCCTCGACCAGGTTCGGGGCCACGTGGTCGGCGTACAGGTGACGCTGGATGTGGTCCGGCGCCAGGATCATGGTCAGGTCGGCCTCCTCGACGGCCTCCGCGGGAGCCAGCACGCGCAGGCCGTCGGCCTCGGCCTTCTCCCGGCTCTTGGAGCCCTCGGGCAGGCCGACCCGGACGTCCACCCCTGAGTCGCGCAGCGAGAGCGCGTGGGCGTGTCCCTGGCTGCCGTACCCCAGCACGGCGACGTGCCGGCCCTGGATGATCGACAGGTCGGCCTGGTCGTCGTAGAAGATCTCAGTCACTTCTTAACCTTTCGGGTTTCTCTGCGCGCGTTACGCGGTCCGGTCCAGGGCCCGGAGAGAACGGTCGGTGATGGAACGGGCTCCGCGGCCGATGGCCACCATGCCCGACTGGACGAGCTCTTTGATGCCGAACGGCTCGAGGACCTTGATGAAGGCCTGCAGCTTGTCCGGCGTCCCGGTGACCTCGATGGTCACCGCGTCCGAGGAGACGTCGACGCAGCGCGCCCGGAACAGGTTGACCAGCTCCAGCACGCTGGAGCGGTTCTCCGAGTCGGCCCGCACCTTGATCAGCGTCAGCTCGCGCTGCACCGCCTGCGCCGGGTCGAGCTCCACGATCTTCAACACGTTGACGAGCTTGTTGAGCTGCTTGGTGACCTGCTCCAGCGGGAGGTCGGCGACGTTGACCACGATGGTCATCCTGGAGATGTCCGCGTGCTCGGTCGGGCCGACCGCCAGGGAGTCGATGTTGAACCCGCGCCGGCTGAACAGCGACGCGACGCGCGCGAGCACGCCCGGCTTGTTCTCCACCAGCACCGAGAGCGTGTGCCTGCTCATGCGTCGTCCTCGCTGTCCCACACCGGCGCCATGTCGCGCGCGAACTTGATGTCGTCGTTGCTGGTCCCGGCGGCGACCATCGGCCACACCATGGCGTCCTGGTGCACCACGAAGTCGACCACGACGGGCACGTCGTTGATCTCCATCGCCTTGCGGATCGTGGCGTCCACGTCCTCGGGCCGCTCGCAGCGCAGGCCCACGCAACCGTAGGCCTCGGCGAGCTTGACGAAGTCCGGGATCCTGCGCACCGTCTGCAGGTCGGTGTTGGAGTACCGCTGGTTGTAGAAGAGCGTCTGCCACTGGCGGACCATGCCCAGGTTACCGTTGTTGATGATCGCGACCTTGATCGGCACGCCCTCGATCGTGCAGGTTGCGAGCTCCTGGTTGGTCATCTGGAAGCAGCCGTCGCCGTCGATGGCCCAGACCGTGGTGTCGGGGCGGCCCATCTTGGCGCCCATCGCCGCCGGCAGCGAGAAGCCCATCGTGCCGGCGCCGCCGGAGTTGATGAACCTGCCGGGGCTCTCGTAGCCGATGAACTGCGCGGCCCACATCTGGTGCTGGCCCACGCCCGCGGTGTAGATCGCGTCCGGGCCGACGATCTCGCTCAGCCGCTCCATGACGTACTGCGGGGCCAGCGAGCCGTCCTCGAACTCGGTGTAGCCCAGCGGGTAGGTCTCCTTGTAGGTGTTCAGCGCCGTCCACCAGTCGGTGTAGTCGCCCTTGCGGCCCTCGTTGCGCACCGCGGCGATCAGCTCGGTGAGGACCTCCTTGCAGTCGCCCACGATCGGGACGTCCGCGTGCCGGTTCTTGGAGATCTCCGCCGGGTCGATGTCGGCGTGCACGACCTTCGCGTACGGGGCGAAGGTCGACAGGTCACCGGTGACGCGGTCGTCGAAGCGGACGCCCAGCCCGATGAGCAGGTCGGACTTCTGCAGCGCGCCGACGGCCGACACCGAGCCGTGCATGCCGGGCATGCCCATGTGCTGGGGGTGGCTGTCGGGGAAGGTGCCCCGCGCCATCAGCGTGGTGACCACCGGGATGCCGGTGAGGTCGGCGAACTCCAGCAGCTCCGGCGACGCCCCGGCCCGGTGCACGCCGCCGCCCACGTACAGGACCGGCCTCTTGGACTCGACGATCAGCTTGGCCGCCTCGCGGATCTGCTTGGAGTGCGGCCGGGTCACCGGGCGGTAGCCGGGAAGCTGCATGACGACCGGCCACTGGAAGGTGGTCCTCGCCTGGAGGGCGTCCTTGGCGATGTCGACCAGCACCGGGCCGGGACGGCCGGTGGAGGCGATGTGGAAGGCCTCCACGATCGTCCGGGGGATGTCGTCGGGGTCGGTGATCAGGAAGTTGTGCTTCGTGATCGGCATGGTGATGCCGGAGATGTCGGCTTCCTGGAAGGCGTCGGTGCCGATCGCGGCGCTCGCCACCTGCCCGGTGATCGCGACGATCGGGACCGAGTCCATGTACGCGTCTGCGATCGGGGTGACCAGGTTGGTCGCGCCGGGGCCGCTGGTGGCCATGCAGACCCCGACCCGCCCGGTGGCCTGCGCGTACCCCTGCGCCGCGTGCCCCGCGCCCTGCTCGTGCCGTACGAGCACGTGCCGGACCTTGGTCGAGTCGTAGAGCGGATCGTAGGCGGGCAGAATCGCGCCGCCGGGGATCCCGAACACGGTGTCGACCCCGACGTTCTCCAGCGCCCTCACGAGGGCCTGGGCTCCTGTCATCTGTTCGGTCATCGGCTCGTTCCTTGTGGCTGAGCATGCGTGATGGCATAAAAAAGGCCCCATTCCACCTGGTCGGCGGAGCTGGGGCGGCGCGCAGGTCGGAGTGCTTCGCTATCGGCCTGCGCGCCGGCGAAGTACTACGAGAATCCCACGGTGAAGCTGCATGGCTCCACCATGGCCGACCGGGCGTGTCCGCGTCAAATCCATGGACAGGTATCTCAGATCGTGAGATATGAGCTCAGGCGGGGGTGACGAGGCTGGAGAGGCTGGTGCGCATCAGCGAGTCGACGCCGCGCGCCGCCATCGGGCGCGCCACCAGGAACCCCTGGCCGCGCGTGCAGCCCATCTCGCGCAGCAGCTCCAGCTGCTCGGGCCGCTCGATGCCCTCGGCCACCACGATCAGCCCGAGGTCGTGGCCGAGCCGCACGATCGTGCGGGTCAGCAGGGTCAGCGTCTCGTCGCGGCCGAGCCCGGACACGAAGGACGGATCGATCTTGATCATGTCGACCGGGAGCTGCCGCAGGAACGCCAGCGAGGCGTACCCGGTGCCGAAGTCGTCGATGGCCAACCGGACGCCGAGAGCGCGCAGCTCCGACAGGCGGACGATGGTCTCGTCGGCGTCCTCGACCAGCATCTCCTCGATGACCTCCAGGGTCAGCGCGCTGGGCGGCAGGCCGCTCTCGCCCAGGGCCGACCCGACGGTCTCCACGAAGCGCGGCGCCATGATCTGCCGGGCCGACAGGTTCAGCGAGAGCCCGATCTCCCAGGCCGAGGCGCGCCAGGCGGCCACCTCGCGGCAGGCCTCGCGCAGGATCCACTCGCTCAGCGGCACGATCAGGCCGGTGTCCTCGGCCGGCCCAAGGAACTGCTCGGGCGGCACGGACTCCCCGGCCCGGCACCAGCGCACCAGCGCCTCGACCGCGGTGACGCGCGAGGTGGCCAGGTCCACCACGGGCTGGTACTCGATCGCGAACTGGTTCTCCAGCAGCGCCCGCTGCAGGTCGGCGGCCAGCTCCAGGCGTCGTACCACGTCGGCGTGCATGTGCGCGGCGAACACCTCGACCCGGCGCCCGCCCAGCTCCTTGGCCCTGGCCATCGCCACGTCGGCGTTGCGGATCAGGTCGGCGGAGGAGACGTCGTCGTCGGCGAAGGCCACCCCGACGCTCGCGGTCAGCGCGATGTCGCGGTCGGCCACCCGGAACGGCTCGGAGGAGACCGTACGGACCAGCCGCTCGGCCAGGTCCACCGCGGTCTGGGCGTCGACGGCCCCCTCCAGGAGCACCGCGAACTCGTCGCCGCCCCAGCGCGCCAGGGTGTCGTCGGCCCGTACGGTGGCGCGGAGCCTGCGCGCGGCCTGGCCGAGCAGGTAGTCGCCGCTGGCGTGGCCGACCGAGTCGTTCACCGCGGTGAAGCCGTCCAGGTCCAGGAAGATCACGGCCGCGCCGCCCGCGCCGGGGCGGGCCAGCACCTCCCTGGTGCGCTCCTCGAAGTAGGCCCGGTTGGGCAGGCCGGTGATGCCGTCGTGGAAGGTCAGGTGGGTGACCTGGTTGCGCAGGGCCTCCTGGTCGCTGACGTCGCGGGTGGTGACCAGCAGCAGTTCCTCCCCGCCCACGTGGCGGGTGGCCACCGACTCGGCGGGCCGCCAGGTGCCGTCCGAGGCCCGGACCCGGCAGGCGACCATGCAGGCCCCCGGCCCCTCGGCCGGCTCGTCCTCGGCGCTCATCACGCTCAGGGCCGCCCGGATGCCCGGTACGTCCTCGGGGTGGATGTAGTCGAAGATCGTCCCGCCGACCAGGTCGGCGGGGCGGTACCCGTAGGTGATCTCGACGCCCTCGCCGATCCGGTGCACCACGCCGTCGTGGTCGCAGATCATGACCACGTCGCCGGTGCTCTCGGCCAGGTCGTGCAACTGCCGCTCGCCCAGGTGGACCAGCCTGCGCAGCCGCCCGGTCTCCACCAGCATCAGGAACAGCCGGACCACCAGGACGGCCACGATCGACGCGCACACCAGGGCCAGGACCATCGGCGCCCCCTGGACGGCGCCGCCGCCGGCCACCCGCAGCAGCACCACGACGGTGGCCGCCGCCACCAGCAGGAGCGGCACCGCCGCGATCAGCGAGGACGTGCTCTCGCGGACCGACGGCTCGTCGTCGGCCGGATCCCACGGCTGCGTCGCGGGCCGGCTCCACGGGACCGCGGCCAGCACGAGGAAGGCCGCCGGGGCCAGCCAGACCCAGGTGAGCGACGGCGTGTCACCGCTCACCCTGGCCAGCGCGGTGACCGTCTCGGAGGCCGCGACGGCGCCCAGCACGGCCAGCGCGGCCAGGCCCACCGGCCAGGCCGACCGGCGGATCGGAACCACCGCCGGACCCACCACGCAGGCCAGGATCAGGCAGAACAGGGGCGAGGCGAACGTGACCGCGATGTCCCCGGCGTCGCCGGCCTCGCGGGACGCCGGCCCGACCAGCGTCACCCAGAGGATCACCAGGATGGAGGCGGCGCACACGTAGGAGTCGGCGAGGTCGCGCAGCAGCGCGTGCCCCCGGGCGGGCCTGGCCGCCGAGAGGCCGGTGCCCACGGCGAGCATCGCCGTACCGGCCAGCAGCACCAGGTCGGCGAAGGTCACCACGAAGGGCGCGCCGTCCGCGATGGGCCGCACGCCGACCCCGGCCAGCCAGGTGAGCGAGCCGCCCGCCAGCCAGCGCCAGGCCAGCGCCCTGCGCCGGCCGTTCGTCCGGGAGGCGGCGGCGAACAGCGACCCCGCCGCGGCCGCGGCGGTGACGACCCCCGCCACCGCCTGAACGACCACGGCCGGAGCCCCGCTGAGGAGTGCGGCAACGAGCCCCGCCACGCCGACGGCGGCGGCGGTCAGCGGTACCCGGGGGTCACGCCAGCGGATCAATGTCGTCTGCCCATCGGTGTCGTCACGGTGTCTCTCGCTCCGCGGCGTCCCTTGCTCGCCGCGCTCGTACCACCGGCGCGAGCGCTCCGTCGTTCGTCTCGGAGCTCACACCGGCACAGGGTCAGTGTGTGCCGTCCGGCTCGTGCGGGTGGCGACAACGCCGTAGTCGTCACCGATCTGATAACCACGCGGGAACGGGACCGCCTCTGAACGAAGGTACGCAGCACAGGTCACGAGGTAGCCACAGTCAGGATTCCTTTACCGGTCAGTAAGAACCCGTGATCACATTTTTGAGCGGCTCGTCCGCGAGGTAGCGCAGGAGCTGGGAACGGAGCAGCTTCAGGGTGCGCCGTACCGACGCCGGGCTGCTGCCCGCGACGTGCGGGGTGACGAAGACCCCGGGCGCGGTCCACAGCGGATGTCCCGGCGGCAGCGGCTCGGGGTCGGTGACGTCCAGCGCGGCCAGGATCCGGCCGCCGTGCAGCGCCTCGACGAGCGCGCCCGTGTCGACCACCGGCCCCCTGGCCGCGTTCACCAGGAGGGCCCCCTCCCGCATCGCCCCCAGGAACGCCGCGTCCACCATGCCGGTGGTCTCGGGCGTGGACGGCACCAGCAGCACCACCACGTCGGCGCCGGGCAGCAGCCCCGGCAGCTCGTCCAGGCCGTGCACGCCGGGCCTGGCGGTCCTGGCCACCCGGACGACGTCCACCTCGAAGCCGCCGAGCCTGCGCTCCAGCGCCTCGCCGATCGAGCCGTACCCCACGATCAGCACGGTGGAGTCGGCCAGCACCCCGGTGTGGTGGTAGGTCCACTCCCCCCGCGCCTGCGCCCGGGCGAAGTCCGAGAACTCCCGCAGCACCGCGATCATGGCTCCCACGGCCCACTCGGCGGTACCCGCGTCGTGCACGCCCCGGGCGTTGCAGAGCGTCACCCCTTCCGGAAGGTGCGGGCGGTAGGCGTCCACCCCCGCCGTGACGGTCTGCAGCAGCCGCAGGGAGGTCATCCGGGCGAGCAGCGCGGGCAGGTCGGCCACCGGCATCAACGGCGGGATCCAGACCTCGGCCTTCTCGGCCCCCTCAGGCACCGGCCCCTTGCCGTCGTAGACGACGCACTCCACCTCGGGCAGATCGCACAGAACACCGGCGGCGGCCTCGGAGGGAACCCAGATCTTCATGAACGCATTATCGTGCCCATGGCGACGCTGACGCGTCGCGGTGAAGCCCTACCTATGGCGACGCTGCGCGTCGCGGTGAAGCCGCTCTGATCCGGCTCCTTCCCTGTCTATGGCGACGCTGCGCGTCGCGGTGAGTCCGCTTGGATCCGGCTCCTTCCCTCGTCGCTCATCCGCTTCGCTCCTTCGCTCCTCAGTCCAGTCGCCGGCGCGGCCTCACGGGAGTCCCTCAAGGGGCGTGGAAGGTGACTCCCCACGCTTCGGAACCGGCCGGAGTCTGGTCCGCACAGCATTGCCCTGGAGGAGGACACACCCTGAGAACACCCCTGGGGAGTCGTGAAGCCGCGCCGGGGACTGGACTGAGGAGGGCGGAATCGTGAGGAACGAGCGATTTCGAACGACGAGGGAAGGAGCCGGATCCAAGCGGCTTCACCGCGACGCGTCAGCGTCGCCATAGACAGGGCCTCACCGCGACGCGTCAGCGTCGCCATGAACACAGCGTCGCCTAGGAACAGGTGAGGTTGGTCTCGGGTTTGTAGACCGTGGTCTTCTTGACGCGCTTGATCTCCTTGCCGTCCTTCTTGAAGACGCGCCAGACGTCGATCGTGAACCCCTGCTGGCCGACCATGTCGATGCAGTCGGGGCCGCTGTCGGTGGCGCTCTCGAAGGGGACCACGTCGTAGCGCTCGGACGAGATCGACTCGATCTCGTAGCGCTTGGTGCTCCAGAAGGAGACCGTGACGCTGCGGTCGGTGGCCGAGCTCTTCACCAGCACCCCGTACGGCGAGTCGTTCCTCCAGCGGAAGTCCGGCTGGGGCCAGGAGACCGTGGACTCCCTCCCGGCCGGGTAACGGGAGATGTAGAACTCGTGCGCCACGTGCTGCACGTCCTCGAGGCCGCCGAAGAACACCGCGTTGTACATGGTGGTGACGAACTGGGAGATCCCGCCGCCGACCGAGTTGACCAGCCTGCCGCCCTCGATCATGGGGGCGGGCAGGAACCCGCGGCCCGTGTCGCGCCTGCCGACGACGCCGTTGAGCGAGAAGGTCTCGCCCGGCTTCACCAGGTAGCCGTCGAGGAGGCCGGCGATCGTCTTGATGTTGACGACGCGCGCCGAGCAGCAGTCGTAGAACGTGGTGAACTGACTGATCCGCTCCTTGATGCCGAGTTCGCGCGCCTGGGCGTCGGTCATCCTCGGCTGGACGGTGGTCAGGGACACCGGGATCGTCCGGTCGCCGCCGCCGACGATCATCTCGGCCACGTCCGCGGCGAGCTTCTCGTCGTCGATGCCCTTCCCCTTGCGGCCGGGCACCAGCTTCGGCCTCCCGCCGACGATCTCGAACGTGGGGTCGCGCGGGGCCGTGCCCGGATCGACGAGGGCGTCCTCCACCGTGACGACGGCGCTCCTGGCGTCGAACACCGGCCGCATGCCGCCGGCGCCGTCCGGTTCGAAGGACAGGTGTGCCGCGAGGGTCTCCACCGGCAACCGGGCCCGCCTGCCGGACGAGGTGAGGACGACCGGGCCGGACAGGGCCCGGGGCGCGAGGGACGCGGCCTTGGCGACCATGGCGTCCGTGGCCTTGGGCTTGATCACCGAGACCGGGAGGCGGACCTCCCGCGCCGGGCCGAGGAAGGCGTCCTCGATCGCGGCGACCGCCGCCTCCCGCTCCAGTTCCCGGCCGTCGCGGGGCGTCACGACGACGGGGTCGACGCCCTTGAAGGTGACCGAGCCCTCGCGGACCTTCAGGTCGATCTTCTTGGCCAGCCCCTCCACCGCGTCCTTCAGCGCCTCCGGGTCGGAGGAGACCTTGGGATCGAGCTCGGTGGTGCCGGTGAGGGCCCGCCAGACCTGGCCGGGAGCCGGAAAGCCGCTGGGGGCCTGGTTGATGGTGGCGACGACGTCGAGCTTCAGCCCGGCCTCTTCGGGGTCGAAGGCGAAACGCCTGCCGGCGGCCAGCAGGGTCATCTTCTCGGACGCCTCGGCGGCCAGGCGCTCCCTGAGCTCGTCGGCCGCCTCGGTGGCGGTCAGCCCGCCGATGTCGACGCCCCGCACGGTGGTGCCGGGGAGCATCTTGCCGGACATGACGACCGCCGGAACCGCGTACGCGAGCCCGACGACGCACAGGACCGCGAGGACGGCCAGGACGATTCCGCGCCCCCTGCGTCGGCGCGGGGGCGGCTCCTCGTAACGGAGCCCGTCGGGTTGCGGAAAACCTCCGTCGCCGCCGGGGACCAGCGAGGGCTCGTCGCGCGGGGAGGGCCGCTCGGGCGGCGGGGCCATCTGCCAGGGCTGGGCGGGCTGCGCCGCGGGCGGGATGGACATCGATCCGCGGGCGGGGCTCGCGGGCGGGCCGCCGAGGCCGGTGGAGCCGAAGATGTCGGGGGACACGCCGGGAGGCAGGCGCGAGCCGCCCCGGGGCTGTCCGGGCCGCCCCGCCGGGGCGGGGCGCGGGTCACGGGCGCCCGGTGGAACGGGGTTCGAGGGAAGGGGGGCCGCTTCGAAAGGGTCCGTCGGCGGGTTCACAGACGCTCCGGCGTTCCGCACGGCCTCCGGCTCCTCCTGCCTCTCAGCTTCCACCATCGGCAACCCTAAACCACATCGGATGACCACCGTCTAAAAAGGAATAACAAATCAGCCCATCCAGCGGTAGCGATGTCCGGGCCGTTCCGGGCCTGCCGGACGCGCCGTTCAGGCCGTGAACGCCGCCGCCAGGTCGTCCAGTGCCGCCTTGACGCGCTCGACCGTCACCCGCTGTCCGCGCAGGCGGTGCGCGAGCAGCGGGGCGGCCAGCGGGGCCAGCAGGGCGTCGGCCAGGACGGGGGCGTCGGCGCCGGGCCTGGCCCGTGTGACGAGCATCGACAGGTGGGCGTGGTAGCCGTCGTAGGCTCCGCCGAAACGGGCGAACGGGGTCGCCGTCTCGGCCATGAGCAGCAGGTCGAGCTGCTCCACGGTCCTGTCGGCGAGGGCGTGCAGGAACGCGCGGACGCGGGCCGGCGCGTCGGCGCCCGGCCCCAGGGGCGGCGGCCCCTGGATGAACGCCGACTGGAACTCGCGCTCCCGCTCGTCGATGAGCGCGTAGGCCAGCCCCGAGCGGTCACCGAAGCGGCGGTACAGGGTGCCGACGCCGACCCCGGCCGCGGCGGCCACCTCGGCCATCGTCAGCCCTTCCACGCCGTGGACGGCGACGATGCCGGCGGCGGCCTCGAGGATCCTCGTCCGGTTGCGCGCCGCGTCGGCCCGTTCGGGGCGCGGGTTCGTGACGGCGTCCACGACCACAGGCTAGACGTTCGCGATCGCGGGCCACCGGGGAGGGTTGCAAGCGGAACAGGTTCCGCTTATGGTCAAACGGAATTGATTCCGGATAAGGAGAAGGCCATGACAGGCAGGGTCGCGCTCGTCACCGGAGGCAGCCGCGGGATCGGTGCCGCCGTCGCCGTACGGCTGGCCTCGGAAGGAACCGACGTCGTGATCACGTACGCGCGCTCGGCCGACCGGGCCGCGGCGGTCGTCGAGCGGATCGAGGCCGCCGGAGCCCGCGGCCTGGCCGTGGCGGCGGAGGCCGCCGACGCCGACGCCCTGGTCGCGGCGGTCGAGCGCACGGTCACCGCGTTCGGGAGGATCGACGTCCTGGTCAGCAGCGCCGGCATCGCCCCGTACGGGCCCCTGGAGGAGGTGACGCCGGCCGAGGTCGACAACGTCCTGGCGGTGCATCCCCGCGCGTCGTTCGTGCTGGCCCAGGCCGCCGCCCGGCACATGACCGAGGGGGGGCGGATCATCTGCATCGGCAGCAGCCTCGCCGAGCGCGTGCCGTATCCGGGCTGGACCCTCTACGCGATGAGCAAGTCCGCCCTGGTCGGCCTGACCAAGGGCCTCGCCAGGGACCTGGGGCCGCGCGGCATCACGGCCAACCTCGTCCATCCCGGCTCGACCGACACCGAGATGAACCCGGCCGACGGCCCGGGGGCGGAGGAGGAGCGGGCTTTCTCCGCGCTGGGCCGCTACTGCGACCCCGAGGACATCGCCGCCACCGTCTCCCATCTGGCGGGCGCGGGCGGCAGGAACATCACCGGGGCCACCGTCCTGGTCGACGCGGGCACCACGGCCTGACCGCCATGGCCTGGTTCCTGCTCGTCCTCGCGGCCATGCTGGAGATCGTCTGGGCCACCGCGCTGGAGCGCTCGGACGGGTTCACCCGCCTGTGGCCGGCGGTCGTCGGGGTGACCACGGCGGCCCTGAGCCTCGTCATCCTCACCTTCGTCCTCAGGAGCCTGCCGATGGGCACCGCGTACGCCGTCTGGGTCGGGCTCGGCGCCCTCGGGGTCGCGGTCGCGGGCATCGTCGCCCTGGGCGAGAGCGCGGCGCCCGCCCGGCTGATCTGCCTGGCGCTCATCCTGGCCGGCGTCATCGGCCTCAGGCTCCTGGACGGGTGACGCCGGCCCGTCCCCTCCCGCCCCTTCCCGTCGCCTCCCCCGCGGCCCCGGTGGCGGCGGGAAGCGGGGAGGGCGGTGACGACCGCCCGGCTGTGGGGAACCGGGCGGCCGGGTCCGTCACCGGCGCGCCGGGCTCACTTCGCCAGGGTGTCGACGGCCGGGCCGTCGTGGAGGCGCTCGTGCTCCGTCGCCAGGTAGCTGCACGAGACGTATCCGGCGGTCCCCGCGGGCAATCCGGAAGCCGACGTCCTGCCCAGCCGGAAATAGCACCAGCCGTTCGTCGAGCCGTATCTGGTCTGCCCGGAATCGCCGTAGTAGAGATAACCGATGACCCGCGAGCCGCCCGGGGTCGACCTGAGGCGCACCCCGTCGGCGATGATCGCGGCGTCCACCCCCGCGGCCGCGGACAGGACGGAATCGCCGCTCACGGCGTTCGCGGAGGCGGGGACCGTCGTGGCGGCCATCCCCGCGACCACCGTCAGGGCGGCGGCCGTGGAGGCCAGGAATCTTCTCATGTGCATTCTTCCGATCGTGAGGTCAGGTCATACCGGAGTGAATGGCGAGAGTGCCGTGATCACTGTGCAAGTTAGCGCTAATCACGTCAATAGCAAATACATCTCAGAAATGAGAATTACCACATGAAAAACCCCGGGTAAGCGCACGCTTTTCTCTCGCCGTCCGCACCCGCGAAAGGAGCGGCACCGGACACCCCTGCACCGGCCTCCCGGGGGGACCTCTCCCACGGATTCCGGGTGACCTTCGTCACGGCTTCCCGGGTGACCTCCATCACGCCCCCCGGCCTCTTCCGCGGCCGGGAGCG
>NZ_JBFABE010000006.1:69501-116837 GCF_040640155.1 Streptosporangium sp. NPDC023615 | reverse complement strand
GGCCCGGACGGCGGCCCGGACGGCGGCCCGGACGGCGGCCCGGACGGCGGCCCGGACGGCGGCCCGGCCCCGGCCGCCGGCGATCCCGCCCCGATCGCCGCCCCCGGGCACGGGCACGGGCACGGGCACCGAGCTCACGGCGGAGGGATGATGTTTTGTCCGTCTTCGGTTGATACTGATTAGATTCGCCGCATTAGTTCAGGTATAACCTACCTGTGATACATGTTTCAGCACTTCGCAAGGTGTACGGCACCGGCGTGGTGGCACTCGACGGGGTCGACCTCGAGGTACGCGAGGGCGAGATCTTCGGCGTGCTCGGGCAGAGCGGGGCCGGCAAGAGCACGCTGCTGCGCTGCGTCAACCTGCTGGAGCGGCCCACCGGCGGCACCGTGACCGTCGACGGGCAGGACCTGACCGTCCTGGGGGACGCCGAGCTCCGCGAGGCGCGCCGGCGGATCGGGATGATCCACCAGCACTTCGCGCTGCTGTCCTCCCGCACGGTCGCCGCGAACGTGGCCTTCCCGCTGGAGGTGGCCAAGGTGCCGCGCGCCGAGCGCCGGACCAGGGTGGCCGAACTGCTGGACCTGGTCGGGCTGTCGGACAAGGCCGGGGCCTACCCGGCACAGCTCTCCGGCGGGCAGAAGCAGCGGGTCGGCATCGCCCGCGCGCTCGCGGCCCGGCCGAAGGTGCTGCTGTCGGACGAGGCGACCAGCGCCCTCGACCCGGGGACCACGCAGTCGATCCTCGCCCTGCTCCGGCGCCTCAACGCCGAGCTGGGGCTGACGATCATGTTGATCACGCACGAGATGCAGGTGATCAAGAGCGTGTGCGACTCGGCGGCCACGATGCGGGACGGGAAGATCCTGGAGTCGGGGCGCGTCCACGACCTCATCGCCCGGCCCGGTTCCCTGCTGACGCGGGAGATCTTCCCGCTGCCCGAACCCGCACCGGCCGGCAGCGTCACCCTGACCTTCGCCGCCGGGCAGGCCGGGGAGCCGGTGGTGTCCAGCCTGGTGCGGAAGTTCGACGTGGACGTCAACATCCTCGGCGGCTCGCTGGAGGAGCTGCGCGGCGTGTCGGTGGGCCGGCTGCGGATCGGGCTCGACGGCAGGGAGATCGCCGCCGCGCTCGCCTACCTGCGCGAACGCGGCGTACTGGTGGAGGAGAACCCATGACGTTCGAGGAGCTGCTGCCGATCCTGGCGCAGGCCACCCTGGAGACCGGGCAGATGGTGTTCTGGTCGACGCTGCTGACGGCGGTGCTCGGCCTGCCGATCGGCGTGCTGCTGGTCACCACCGACCGCGGCGGCCTGACCCCGATGCCGGCGGTGAAGGCCGTGCTCGGGGCCGTCGTGAACGTGGGACGGTCGCTGCCGTTCATCGTGCTGATGGTGGCGATCCTGCCGTTCACCCGGTTGATCACCGGTACCACCATCGGCACCGTGGCGGCCATCGTCCCGCTGACGCTCGGGGCCGTCCCGTTCTACGCCCGGCTGGTGGAGACCGCGCTGCGCGGCGTCGGCCGCGAGGTCGTGGAGGCCGCGCAGGCGATGGGGTCGCGACGGGTCACCGTGGTCACGAAGGTCCTGCTGCCCGAGACCCTGCCGGAGCTGATCGCCGGGCTGACCGTCACCGTCGTCGCGCTGATCGGCTACTCCGCGATGGCCGGCGCGATCGGCGGCGGCGGCCTCGGGGACCTGGCCATCCGGTACGGCTACCAGCGGTTCGACACCGGCGTCATGGTCGTCACCGTCGTGCTGCTGATCGTGCTCGTCCAGCTCATCCAGATCCTCGGCGACGCCGTCGCCCGAAGGCTTTCACACAGATAGGAGATCACGGGGATGCGGAGATCGATGGGGGCCGCGGTCGCGGCCGTGCTGGCACTGGTGCTCACCGCCTGCGGGGGCTCGTCCGAGACCGCCGGCACCGCGACGTCGGGGGCGTCGGCGGCCGCGGCCGCGGACACGCCGCTGAAGGTCGGCGTGAGCCCGGTGCCGCACGCGGAGATCCTCAAGTACGTCGGCGACAACCTGGCCGCCAAGGCCGGGATCAAGGTGGAGATCGTCGAGTTCGCCGACTACGTGCAGCCGAACGTGCAGCTCCAGGAGGGCCAGCTCGACGCGAACTACTTCCAGCACCGGCCCTACCTGGCCGACTTCCTGAAGTCCAAGGGCGGCGGCGAGCTGACCTACGTCCAGGACGTGCACCTGGAGCCGCTGGGGCTGTACTCCAAGAAGATCAAGGCGGTGACCGAGCTGGCGAACGACGCCACGGTCGCGCTGCCCAACGACGCGACCAACCTGGGCCGCTCGCTCAAGCTGCTCGAGGACAACGGCGTGATCACCCTCAAGGAGGGCGCCGGGACGGCCGCCACCGAGCGCGACGTCGCGAACAACCCCAAGAACCTCCAGTTCAAGCCCTTGGAGGCGGCCCAGCTCCCGCGTTCCCTCGAGGACGTGGACGCCGCGGTGATCAACGGCAACTACGCCCTGGAGGCCGGCCTCAAGCCCGCCGGCGACTCGCTGGTGCTGGAGAAGGCCGACGGCAACCCGTACGCCAACGGGCTGGTCGTCCGTCCGGGCCAGGAGAACGACCCCCGCGTGAAGAAGCTGGCCGAGCTCCTGGCCGGCCCCGAGGTGAAGAAGTTCATCGAGACCACCTACCAGGGGTCGGTGATCTCCTCCACGGGCTGACGCCCGTGAGACCGGCGCGGGGTCCCCTTGCGGGGCCCCGCGCCGTTCACGTCGCGAGGCCGGTCACCCGGAGACGCCGAGGCGCTCCAGGATGAGCTCCCGGGCACGGCCCGCGTCGGCCTTGCCGCGGCTGGCCTTCATGACGCCGCCCACCAGGGCGCCCGCCGCGGCGACCTTGCCGCCCCGCACCTTCTCGGCCGCGTCGGCGTTCTCGGCCAGCACCCGGTCGATGATCTCCATGAGCTCGCCCTCGTCGTTGACGATCTGCAGGCCGCGGGCGGCCACCACCTCGTCCGGGGAGCCCTCGCCGTTCACCACGCCCTCCAGCACCTGGCGGGCCAGCTTGTCGTTCAGCGCCCCCCCGGCGACCATCGCGCACACCCGGGCGATCTGGTCCGGCGTGATCGGCAGCGCGCTCAGCGCGACCCCGGCCTCGTTGGCCCGGCGGGCCAGCTCGCCCATCCACCACTTGCGGGCGTCCGCGGGCGGGGCGCCGGCGGCGACCGTCGCCTCGACCAGCGCGATGGCGTCGGCGTTGTGCATGGCCGCCATGTCCAGGTCGGACACGCCCCACTCCTGCTGGAGCCGCTTGCGCCGCACGCTCGGCAGCTCGGGCAGGGCGGCCTTGAGCGTGGCGACCCACGCCGTGTCGGGGGCGATCGGCACCAGGTCGGGCTCGGGGAAGTAGCGGTAGTCCTGCGCCTCCTCCTTGGACCGTCCCGAGGTGGTGGTGCCGGTGTTCTCGTGGAAGTGGCGGGTCTCCTGGACGATCCGGCCGCCGCCGGCCAGGATCGCGGCCTGGCGCTCGATCTCGCCCCGGACCGAGCGCTCGACACTGCGCAGCGAGTTGACGTTCTTGGTCTCGGTACGCGTCCCCCACTCGGTGGAGCCGCGCGGCATGAGGGAGACGTTCACGTCGAACCGCATGGAGCCCTCCTCCATGCGCACGTCCGAGACGCCGAGGCCGCGCACCAGCTCGCGCAGCTCGGTGCCGTAGGCGCGGGCGACCTCGGGGGCCATCCGGTCGGTCCCCGGGATCGGCTTGGTGACGATCTCCACCAGCGGGATGCCCGCGCGGTTGTAGTCGACGATCGAGTAGTCCGCGCCGTGGATGCGGCCGGTCGCGCCGCCCACGTGGGTGGACTTGCCGGTGTCCTCCTCCAGGTGGACGCGCTCGATCTCGATCCTGACGGTCCTGCCGTCGACCTCGACGTCGAGGTAGCCGTCGAAGCAGAGCGGCTCGTCGTACTGGCTGATCTGGTAGTTCTTCGGCATGTCCGGGTAGAAGTAGTTCTTCCGGGCGAAGCGGCACCACTCGGCGATGGAGCAGTTGAGCGCCAGGCCGATGCGGATCGTCGACTCGATCGCGGCGGCGTTGGCCGTCGGCAGCGAGCCGGGCAGCGCCAGGCAGACCGGGCAGACGTGCGTGTTCGGCGGGGCGCCGAACGTGGTCGAGCAGCCGCAGAACATCTTCGACGCCGTGCCCAGCTCGACGTGCGTCTCCAGTCCCAGCACCGGCTCGAAGCGCTCCAGCGCCTCGTCGTACGGCATCAACGTCTCGGTGCTCATCGGTCGTTCACCATTCCTCTTCCGCTCCGCGGAGCGATCGTCCCTCGTGCGGCGGCGCGCCCGGTGCGCCGGGATCCGCCCGCGCCCACCGTGCCTGCCCGCCTCGTCATGAAACCGTGCGTCCTGGACATCTGCGTCGTGAAGTCGTGCGTTCCGAACATCTGCGTCGTGGGGGCGTGTGTCATGGACACCCGCGTCCCGATACCCGCGTCATAGATAACCGAGTCCCTTCAGCGCGTTCCTCGTCTCGGCCACCCAGTTCGCGTAGGCGGGCACCTGGGCCAGGACGGCGAGATCGATGTTGCGGCCTATGTATTCGAAGTAGTCGCGGACCGGCTTGCCGCGCCGGGGGACGGTCGCGGCGAGCACCCCGGCGGGGTCGGCGATCCTGTCGACCTCGCGGGGGCGGGACGGCAGGAGGCTGAGGTCGCTGCCCTCCAGGCCCGCCCACACGGCCCGGTCGGCCAACAGCCAGCCCTCGGTCTCGCCCAGCCCGATCACCGGCACCAGGTATTTCGAGTGGTAGCGGACGCTGTCGCGCCTGCGGCGTTCCCGCTGCTCGTCGTGCGTGAACAGCAGGTGGCAGTCGGCCGCGAGCTCCTCCAGCGCGGCGACCAGGCGCTCCCGGTCGCAGGAGACGACCTCGGTGGCCTCGACGTCGACGGCGTACGGCGACATCCAGGTGAGCTCGCGCAGTTGCCGGGAGATCACGATGCCGAGGAAGCCCTCGTCGGCCTCCCCCTCGGCGACGAGTCCCGGGACCAGCGGGCGGCTCGTGCTCACGCCGCCGCGCCCAGGTACTGGCGGACCTGCCGGGGCGAGACGAACGTGCCCGGCTCGCCGTCCGGCTGGATCGGCTTGGCCACCGTCACCCGCGACACCCGGTCGTTGTCGGGATCGACGCGGACCGCGGTGTCGAGGAACGTCAGCGCCTCGGGCTCGGTCCGGTAGACCTCGGCGACGACCACCGGGGACTGGCTGGTGAGGATCACCTGCCGCAGCGGCTCCGGCCCCCCGGGCACGGCGATCCGCCGGCGTACCCGGCGGAGCAGCTCGCCCAGGCGGACGGGGTGCACGCCGCTCTCGATCTCCTCCACCAGCAGCGTGCCCGGGTGGTCGGGGTCGTGCAGGGCCGCCAGCAGGCCGAGGACCCGCAGCGTGCCGTCGGACAGCAGCGCGGCCGGCACCGTCCCCTGCCCGTCGACGACCAGCTCGAAGGAGCACCTGTCCCGGTCGGCGCGCGGCACCAGGCCGCCGACGTCGGGCACCACCCCGGCCAGGTCCGCCGTGAGGTCGGCCATCGCCCCGGTGCCCGCCATCCGGCCCAGCACCGCGGCCAGGTTCGCGCCGTCGGCCGCGAGCGGCGCGGTGTCACCGGCCGGGCAGCGGCGGCGCATCGCCGCGGGCGAGGGCGCGTAGCGGCGCCAGGACCGGACCGTACGGCGGGGCGTGCCCTCCGGGTCCGGGTCGGCGACCATGAGTTCCAGCAGCTCCGGCGGGATCTGCTGCGCCACGTGGCTGACGGCGACCCCGCTGGACCGTGGGATCTTCAGCACCATCTCCGCTCCCGCGTCGAACCTGATCGGCACGACCGTCCTCGGCTCGGGAGCGACCATCGCCTCCACCGACACCACGAAACCGGGCACGGCCGAGCCGTGGGCGACCCGGTGGAACTGGTCCCCCGGCAGCCCGCGGGTCGCGCCGAACAGCCCGCCGGAGCCCTCGATCTCGGCGGCCACGAACCCGACCGCGTCGAAGAGGTTCGACTTGCCGCTCGCGTTCGGGCCGACCAGCGCGAGGAAGGGCGGCACATCGAGATCGAAGTTCAAGAAGGACTTGAACCCGTCGATCTCGATCCGAGTGATCATGCCGCCGTTCTCCCTCTCACCTGTCGCCCTGCCGCCCTGTCGCCTCTCGTCCGGAAGTCCCGACACCCCGACGTCCCGATGCCCGGGCGCCCCGGCCTCCCGGCGCCCCGGCCTCCCGATGTCCGGGCGGCCCGATGTCCGGGCGGCCCGGGGCCCGAGCCCTGTGGATCCCCTCGTCCCGGAGGGCCCTAAAGCTCCGGGGCCCGGGACAGCAGGTCGCCGCCCCAGCGGCCGTGCAGGGCCCGCTCGACCGCGGCGCCGACCCGGTAGCAGCGGTCGTCGCCGAGCACCGGGGCCATGATCTGCAGGCCGACCGGCAGGCCGTCCTCGTCGGCCAGGCCGCACGGCACCGAGATGGCCGCGTTGCCCGCCAGGTTCGACGGGATCGTGCACAGGTCGGCCAGGTACATGGCCATCGGGTCGTCGGCGCGCTCGCCGATCGGGAACGCCGTGGTCGGGGTGGTCGGCGAGACGAGCACGTCCACCTGCTGGAAGGCGGCCTCGAAGTCGCGCGCGATGAGCGTGCGCACCTTCTGCGCCTGACCGTAGTAGGCGTCGTAGTACCCGCTGGAGAGCGCGTACGTGCCCAGGATGATCCGGCGCTTGACCTCGGGGCCGAAGCCCTGGGCCCGGGTCAGGGCCATGACCTCCTCGGCGCTGCGCGTGCCGTCGTCGCCGACGCGCAGGCCGTAGCGCATGGCGTCGAAGCGCGCCAGGTTGGACGAGCACTCCGAGGGGGCGATCAGGTAGTAGGCCGGCAGGGCGGTGGTGAACGACGGGCAGGAGACCTCGACGACCTTGGCGCCCAGCGACTCCAGCAGCTCCACGGTCTCGTGGAAGCGGGCCAGCACGCCCGGCTGGTAGCCCTCGGCGTTCTGGCCGCCGAACTCCCTGACCACGCCGACGCGCAGGCCCGCCACGTCGCCGTTGCGCGCCGCCTCGACCACCGAGGGCACCGGGGCGTCGACGGAGGTGGAGTCCATGACGTCGTGGCCGGAGAACGCCTCGTGCAGCAGGGCGGCGTCCAGCACGGTGCGGGCGAAGGGGCCGGGGGTGTCCAGCGAGCTGGCGAAGGCGATCAGCCCGTAGCGGGACGAGCCGCCGTAGGTCGGCTTCATGCCCACGATGCCGGTGACGGCGGCGGGCTGGCGGATCGAGCCGCCGGTGTCGGTGCCGGTGGACAGCGGGGCCTCGTACGCGGCGACCGCGGCCGAGGAGCCGCCCGAGGAGCCGCCGGGGATGCGCGAGAGGTCCCACGGGTTGTGGGTGGTCCCGTAGGCGGAGTTCTCGGTGGAGGAGCCCATCGCGAACTCGTCCAGGTTGGTCTTGCCGAGGATCACCAGGCCGGCCCGGCGCAGGCGCCCGGTCACGGTCGCGTCGTACGGCGGCCGCCAGCCCTCGAGGATCCTCGACCCGGCCGTGGTCGGCATGTCGGAGGTGGCGAAGACGTCCTTGTGCGCGATCGGCACGCCGGCCAGCGGGCCGAGCTCCTCGCCGGCCGCGCGGCGGGCGTCGACGGCCCGCGCCTGCCCCAGGGTGGTCTCGGCGTCGATGTGCAGGAAGGCGTTGACCTTCGGCTCGACCGCGGCCATCCGGTCGAGGTGGGCCTGGGCGACCTCGACGGCGGAGACCTCGCCGCTCGCGATCAGCGCGCCGAGATCGGCGGCGGTCTTGCGGATGAGGCTCATGCTTCCTCCCCGAGGATGCGCGGCACGCGGAAGCGGCCGTCCTCGACGGCGGGGGCGCCGGCGAGCGCCGCCTCGGGGGTCAGGCCGGGCCGGACCTCGTCGGGACGGAAGACGTTGGTGAGCGGGAGCGCGTGCGAGGACGGCGGGATGTCGTCGGCCGCCACCTCGGCGACGCGGGCGACCGCACCGATGATCACATCGAGCTGGGCGGCGAAGTGGTCGAGCTCCTCGTCGGCCAGCGCCAGCCGGGAGAGCCGGGCGAGATGAGCGACCTCGTCGCGGGTTATGGCGGACATGAGTCGTTGAACCCGTTTCCTGAAATGTCAATTGGACACTGTCATCCTATGGCTCGCGACCTGAGGCTCCCGACTCATTGACCCCTCCGCGGTCACATCATGATCTCCTCGGGTGTCCCCGCACGGCCCTCACGGGGCCGTAGCGGACCCGGTGAGGCCGCGCCGCCCACCGGGCCGCCGCCCACAGGGCCGCCGCCCACCGGGCCGCCGCCCACAGGGCTCGTCCGGCGGGCCGTCGGGCCCACGGGCCTTTGGGTCACCCGGGCCGCCGCGTCCCACGTCCCCGGCGTCCCGGGCCCGCCGCCTCTCAGGCCCGCTGCGTGTCGAGGACCCCCCGGCGGCGCAGCAGCGTGAGGTCGTGCGTGGGGAGCGCGCGGTGCTTGCGCAGCCACACGGTCGCCTCGGCCGCCGACATGGGCTCGGCGAACAGCCAGCCCTGACCGAGGTCGCACCCCATGGCCTTCAGCCGCCTGGCCACCTCGTCCGACTCGACGCCCTCGGCGACCGAGCGCAGCCCCAGGGAGCGGACCAGGTCGACGATGGAGCGGACGATCCGCTCGTCGTCCTTGGACTCGGCGATGCGGCGGACGAACGAGGAGTCGATCTTGACTTCGGCGACCGGCAGGCGCTGCAGGCGCACCAGCGAGGAGTAGCCGGTGCCGAAGTCGTCCAGCGCGAGCGGGACCCCCAGCGAGGCAAGGGCGCCGACGGCCTCGGCGGTGTAGGCCTGGTCGGTCATCAGGATGCGTTCGGTGACCTCGAGCTGGATCGCCTTGGGCGGCAGCCGGTAGCGGGCCAGCCCCGCCCCGAGCTGGTCGGACAGGGCCGAGTCGAGCAGGTCGCGAGCCGAGACGTTGACCGAGATCTGCTCGTGCAGCCCGGTGTGCCACCAGTGCGCGGCCTGCTCCAGCGCGGCGTCGATGACGTACCCGGTGAGGTGCCGCATCAGGTACGACTGCTCGGCCATCGGCACGAACTCGTCCGGGGGGATCATGCCCCGCTCGGGGTGGCGCCAGCGCACCAGCGCCTCCACGCCCCGCACCTGCCCCCCGGCCAGGTCGAGCTTGGGCTGGTAGTGCAGCCGCAGCTCGGAGCGGTCGATGGCCCTGCGCAGGTCACCGAGGAGGGTGAGCCGCTCGGGGCTGTTGCGGTCCTTGTCGGCGGCGTAGATCTCGACCCCGGTCCGGCCCTCCTTGGCCAGGTACATCGCCACGTCCGAGCGCTGCAGCAGCATCTCGAAGTCCGGGGCGTGGTCGGGGTAGATGGCGATGCCGAACGAGGCGTCCAGGTCGAAGCTCATGCCCTCCAGCCGGACCGGCTCGGTGATCGCCACCCGCAGGCGGGCCGCCACCTCCCTGGCCGCCGCCGCGTCCCTGATCGAGGGCAGCAGGACGGCGAACTCGTCGCCGCCCAGCCGGGCCACCACGTCGCCGGGACGGACGCTGTGGGTGAGCCGGTGCGCGACCGTCTGCAGGAGCCGGTCGCCGACCGGGTGCCCGAGCGTGTCGTTGATCTCCTTGAACCGGTCGAGGTCGAGCAGGAACAGGCCGACCCGTTCGCCGTCCCGGGCCTCGGCCAGCGCCTCCTCGGTGCTGAGCACGAGCATCTTGCGGTTGGGCAGCCCGGTCAGCCCGTCGTGCATCGCCTGGTGGTCGCGGCGCACCGACATCGTCGCCGTGAAGTAGACCGCCACCATCGGGGCCAGGAACAGCGGCACCAGGGCCGGCGAGTGGTTCATCACGACCACCACCAGGGGCGCCAGGCCGAGCATCCCGGCGTACACCAGGCTCTGGTGGCCGATGGTGGTCCTGATCACCCGGTGGATCGACCGGCGCTCGTGCAGGGCCACCGCGCCGGAGACGAGCAGCGCCCGCACCGTGAAGTAGCCGAGCCCGGCCAGCCCGATCGCCAGCAGGTCCGACCCGTCGGGCACCCCCGAGCCGCCGATGACGGGCAGGTCCCCCAGGAGCCCGAGCACCAGCTCGGCCGCGCCGCAGGCCATCGTCACCTGGGCGATGTTGAACATGACCCGGTGACACGCCTTGCGGGTCACCACCCCGTTGACCACGATGGCCACCGCCTGGAGCAGCGCGGCGACCGGGAGCCCGTAGTGGAGCAGGGCGGCGAAGGTGAACATCGTCGACGGGTAGGTGCCGCCCACCGTCATCGACGACGACAGCACCACCGGGCGCAGTTCACCCAGCACGATCAGGACCGCGAGCATCCAGAACATCGGGCTGCGGACCAGCGACGCCGCCCCGGCCGCGTCCAGGCGCAGCTGGGACACGACGAGCACGGTGAACCCGATCGTGATGACGACCGCCAGATAGCCCCACAGGGGCGTTCCCGGTCGCGGTCCGGTGTCGCGGGTATCGGTTGGGTCGGCCATGAGTAACAAAACCCCCATTAGTTCACTATGGGAGAGTACGGCCTACAGGCCACTTCGCGAAACCGATTGCGCACGTTGCGTCACGGAGATTCGCACGTTTTCATCACTCGCCCCCGGAGCCCGGGGCGTCCCTCGGGCCCCGGGGGCGTCCGGCCCGCCGTGAACCGCCCTCCCGCGTCGTGGACGCCGCCCCGGTCACTCCTCGGGCTTCAGGGTCACCGCGGCCGCCGCCTCGGGCCCCTCGGCCAGGAGCACCGCGAGGCCGTCCTCGTCCAGGACGGGCACGCCGAGCCTGGTGGCCTTGTCGAGCTTGGAGCCCGCGTTCTCCCCGGCCACCACGAAGGAGGTCTTCTTCGACACCGAGGACGCGACCTTGCCCCCGCGCGAGGTCAGGGCCTCGCCGGCCTCGTCCCGGGTGTAGGCGGCGAGCGTGCCGGTCACCACGAAGGTGAGCCCGGCCAGGGTCTGCGGGAGCTGCTCGGCCGGCGGGTCGTCGACCATCCGGACCCCGGCGGCCGCCCACCGGTCGATGATCTCCCGGTGCCAGTCGACCTCGAACCAGTCGCGGATCGCCGCGGCCACCCGGGGACCGACGCCCTCGACGGCCGCGAGCTCCTCCTCGGAGGCCGCCGCGATCGCCGGGATCGAGCGGAACTCCGCGGCGATCGCCTGTGCGGTCGGGGGGCCGACGTGGCGGATGGAGAGCGCGACGAGCACCCGCCAGACCGGCCGGTCCTTGGCCCTCTCCAGCTCCTGGAGCATCTTCTCGGCGTTCCTGCTGGGCTCGCCGTTCTGGTTGGCGAAGAAGGTGACGACCTTCTGCTCGCCGGTGTCCGGGTCGGTTTTGGGCAGGCCGTTGTCGGGGTCGCGGACCACCGACCTGATCGGCAGGAGCCGCTCGATCGTCAGGTCGAACAGGTCGGCCTCGGTGCGGACCGGCGGCTGCTGCGGCGGCAGCGGCTGGGTCAGCGCGGTGGCCGCGACGTAGCCCAGCCCCTCGATGTCGAGGGCCTTGCGCCCGGCGGCGAAGAAGATGCGCTCGCGGAGCTGGGCCGGGCACGCCCTGGTGTTGGGGCAGCGCAGGTCGGCGTCGCCCTCCTTCTCGTAGGCCAGGGCGGTGCCGCACTCGGGGCAGCGTTCCGGCATCGTGAACGCCCGCTCGGTGCCGTCGCGCAGGCCGATCACCGGGCCGGTGATCTCGGGGATGACGTCGCCGGCCTTGCGCAGCACCACGGTGTCGCCGATCAGCACCCCCTTGCGCGCGACCTCCGAGCCGTTGTGCAGGGTGGCCCGCTCGACCCTGGACCCGGCCACCACGATCGGCTCCATCACCCCGTACGGCGTGATCCGGCCGGTGCGGCCCACCCCGACCTGGATGTCGAGGAGTTTCGTGTTGACCTCCTCCGGCGGGTACTTGTAGGCGATCGCCCAGCGCGGCGCCCGGCTGGTGGACCCCAGGTTGCGCTGGAGCTCGACGCGGTCGACCTTGACCACGACCCCGTCGATCTCGTAGGCCGGGTCGTGCCGGTGCTCGCGGTAGAACTCGATGAACTCCTCGATGCCGCCGAGGTCGTCGACGACCCGGTAGAGGTCGCTGACCGGCAGGCCGAACTCGGCGAGGCGCCGGTAGATCTCCGACTGGGAGCCGGGCAGGGGCGCGCCCTTCCACGTGCCGACCCCGTGAACGATCATGCGCAGCGGGCGCTGCGCGGTGATGCGCGGGTCCTTCTGCCGGAGCGAGCCGGCCGCCGAGTTGCGCGGGTTGGCGAACGGCGCCTTCCCGGCCTCGACCAGGTGCTCGTTGAGCCTCGCGAACTCCTCGACCGGCATGTAGACCTCGCCCCTGACCTCCATCAGGTCGGGCACGTCCTCGCCGGTCAGGCGCTGCGGGATGTCGGCGATCGTGCGGACGTTGGCCGTCACGTCGTCCCCGACCCTGCCGTCGCCCCTGGTCGCCCCCCTGATCAGGCGGCCCTCGCGGTAGACCAGCGCGATCGCCAGGCCGTCGATCTTCACCTCGCACAGGAACGGAGCGGGGTCGCGCTCGGCCAGCCGCTCGGCCCTGGCCCGCCAGGAGGCGAGGTCCTCGGCGTCGAAGGCGTTGTCGAGGCTCTCCATCCGCTGCAGGTGCTCGACCGGGGTGAAGTCGGTGGAGATCGGCGCGCCGACCTTCTGGGTGGGCGAGTCGGGCGTGCGCAGCGTGGGGTGCTCCTCCTCCAGGGCACGCAGCTCGCGCATCCACAGGTCGTACTGGGCGTCGCTCACGGTGGGCGCGTCGAGCACGTGGTAGCGCCAGTTGGCCTCCTCGGCCAGCTCGGCCAGCTCCGCGTGCCGCTCCAGCGCCGTCACCGGCACACCCTCGACCTCAGCGCCCATCGCCGGGCCCTCCCCTCGTCGTCGTCCAGGGCAAACGTTATCGCCGGACACCGACAACCGGCCCGGCTCACTCGCCCGGGTCGTCGCGCAGCACCCGGGCGGCCCCGCGGCAGGCGGCCAGGGCGGCCCTGGCGTAGGCGGGCGAGGCGCCGGCCAGCCCGCAGGAGGGGGTGAGCACGACCTGCGACGCCAGGGTGGCGGAGGGAAAGCCGAGACGGCGCCACAGGTCCTTCGCGGGCGCGGCCACCGCGCCGGCGCCGGCGATCGGGGAGTCCACGCCCGGCACGACGCCGAGGAACAGGGCCGTACCCGCCTCGACGGTCTCGCCGACCGCGTCCTCCTCACGCCTGCTCAGCAGGCGGGCGTCGAGCGACACGCCCTGGACGCCCGCCGCGCGCAGCACGCCGAAGGGCACGCGCGGGGCGCAGCAGTGCACCACCGTGAACACGTCCGGCGGGAACACCGCCCGCAGCCGGTCGGCGACGATCTGGCGGTCGACGGCCGCCAGCCGGCCGAAGCCCGAGGCGGTCGGGACGGTGCCCGCCAGCACGCCGGGCAGTCCCGGCTCGTCGATCTGGAGCACGATCTCCGACGCGCCGGGCACCCGGCGGCGCACCTCGGCGACGTGCGCGGCGAGCCCCTCGGCCAGGGACGCGACCAGGTCGCGCACGGCCCCGGGGTCGGCGAGGGTCTTGTCGCCGTACCGCAGCTCGATCGCGCCGGCCAGCGTCCACGGCCCGCACGCCTGGATCTTGAAGGGCCCCTCGTACCCCTGGACGACCTCCTCCAGCCCGTCGAGGTCGCGGATCAGGTGGTCGCGGGCGCGCTTGGCGTCGCGCCCCGGCCGGTCGGCGAACCGCCAGCCCGACGGCTGGACCTCCACCGGCATCTCCAGCAGGAGTGACGCGGTGCGCCCGATCATGTCGGCGCCCACGCCGCGGGCGGGCAGCTCGGGCAGGTACGGCAGCGCGGGCGACTCGCCGAAGACGACCCTGACCGCCTCGGCGTGGTCCTCTCCCGGATGCGAACCGATGCCGGTCGCGGTCGCCTCACCCCATGGGTACTGGCTCACAACTGCTCCTGGTCTCGCGTCTGGACATGGGCGGGCTCCGCCGGCGCCTGCCAGGCTCACCCGCCCACGCAGCCTATTGCCGCCGGATCACGTGCCCGGCACGGGAAATCCCGCCACGCCGCGACGGAGGGCACCGGGCTGAGTAGGGTGCTGCCCGGTATTCACCTTTTCTGGGGTCGTGCGTTCCGGGGCGTCCCGGCCGGGGCCGGATCCCGGGGTGCTCGGGGGCCGTTTCGTTCGGGGGCGTTTCGCGTGGCTCGTTCTGGGGGCGTTTCATGATCGGTCGGATGCTCGTCACGGTGCTGGTGCTGGCGGCGGTCGCGGCGCCCCCGGCCGTCGCGACGGCGGGGGCGGGCGCCACGGCGACGACCACGGCGACGACGACGACCACGGCGACGGCGACGGCGACGGCGACGGCGGGAACCGCGGCGGGCTCCGCGCCCGAGAGATGCACTCCCAGGCGCGGCACGACCAGCATCTCCGAGTCCTGGGCCCAGCGCCGTCTCAGCCTCTCCGAGGTGTGGGAGCTGACCAAGGGGGCCGGTGTCACCGTCGCGGTCGTCGACAGCGGGGTGGAGACCCGGCATCCACAGCTCACCGGGACCCGCTCGATCGACCTGACCGGCACCGGCACCCGCGACTGCCTCGGTCACGGCACGGCGGTGGCGGGCGTCATCGCGGCCGCCGAGATGAAGGGGGTGCCCTTCACCGGGGTCGCGCCACGGGCACGGCTGATCTCCGTCAAGCAGACCTCCGACGGCACCGGGGACGTGGGCAGGCTGGCCGCGGCCATCGTGCGGGCCGCGGAGCTCGGCGCCGACGTGATCAACGTGTCGGTGCAGGCGAGCGACCAGGCCGACCTGCGCGACGCGGTCGCCTACGCCCTGGCCATGGACGCCGTCGTGGTGGCCGCGGCCGGCAACGTGCAGAAGGAGGACGGCACCCCGGCACCCGCCTACCCGGCCGCCTACGAGGGGGTCATCTCGGTGGGGGCGGCCGGCCCCGACGGCGCGAGGGCGGACTCCTCGAACGCGATCACCCCGGTCTCCGTCCTGGCCCCCGGCCGGGACGTCACGAGCACCTGGGTCGGGCGGACCTATCGGGAGGACCTGGAGGGCACCAGTTTCGCCGCCCCGTACGTGGCCGGGGTGGCCGCGCTGGTCCGCGCCCGCCACCCGAAGCTGGACAACGTACGGATCCGGCGGCGCATCGAGCTGACCGCGGACGGCGGTACCGGGGCGGGCACCGGCGCGGGGATGGTCAACCCGCTGCTGGCGGTGTCGGCGATCCTGCCGTCCGAGCAGGTGGCGCTCGCGCCGCGCGAGGCGGCCCCGCTGCCGCCGGACGCGGTACGGCCCGCGCCCGCGCGGGACGCCGTCGCCGTCTCGCGCGCGCTCTGGGTCGCGCTGGGCGCGCTCGCCGCCGGCGTCCTGGTCACCGTGGCGGGCATCGCCGTGCCGATGGGCCGCCGCCGGGGGTGGCGACCCGGCATACCAGGGAATCAAACATGACAAACGTATTAAAAACCCGCTGCACCCCGCCCGGTTTGGTTGGATGGGACACGATTAGCTTTAAGCGGCCTTATTGACAGTTGTGCTGGAAGGAATGCAATGGGGTATTTGTACCCATTACTGGCCGAAGATCCTAAGCGTATCGGGGTGCACGTCCTGGTCGGCCGGCTCGACCCGGACCCGGACCACACCGTCTACCTGGGACATCTTCTCGACGACGAGACCGTCCGCGTCATCCGCCTCCTCGCTCCCCGTCCGGACGCCGACTCGCAGGCACGGGAGCGGATCACGACCGCGCTGAACGCGGCCAAGCGGGCCTCGGGGGCGCACGCCGCCAGGCTGCTGGAGGTCGGCTGGTTCGACGACTCCCCGTACGTGGTCCGCGAGCACGTCGAGGGCCCCACCCTGCGGCAGGCGGTCGCGGAGAACGGGCCGCTCACCGGAGAGGCGCTGGAGCGGTTCGCGACCGGCACGCTCACCGCGCTGACCGCCCTGCACCTGTCGGGTCTCGCCCACCGGGCGCTCACCCCCGACACCGTGATCCTCGGCCCGGACGGCCCGCGGGTCTTCGACATCGGGCTCGTCCCCGCGACCGGCGGGTGGGAGCCGGACTACCTGGCCCCCGAGCGGCCGCGCACCGACCCCCTCGGCGCCACGGCCACGGCACCGGCCACGGCACCGTCCGCCGCCGCGGAGGCGGACCGGCCCGCCGACCTGTTCGCCTGGGCGGCCACCGTCGTCCACGCGGCGACCGGGCGGCCGCCGTTCGGCGGACGGCCCGAGCACGGTGAGGCGGACCTGAGCGGCCTGCCCGCGGAGCTCCGGCCCGTCCTCGCCTCCTGCCTGGCCGAACGGCCCGGCGAGCGGCCGGACACCGGGACGGCCATGCAGCGCCTCCTCGGCGAGCGCGAGGCGGGGGCACCGGTCGCGCCGGCGCCCGTCACCGCCGACGACACCGCCGGCCACCCGAGCCCCGGACCCTTCGCGGGCACCGTCGGCACCGTCGGCACCGTCCCCGGCCCCGGCGCGGACGCCGGAGCCGGCACGACGGCGGGCACGGCGGGCACGGCGGCCCACATGGAACCGGGCACGGGGAACGGCTCCGGAGCGGGGACGGTCCCGGGCATCGGGACACCGGCCGCCCCCGGGTCCGGACGGCAGGTCGGCGCGGACCTCACGGGGACCGCGCACGGGGAGGACCTTCCGGCCGGTACGGCGACGCCCGACACGGCCGCGCAACGTCCGGCGGGACCGGCGACGTCGGTCTGGGGAGCTCCGCAGCTTCCCCAGAGCGCGTCCGCCACCCCCGACGTCCCCGCCGCCCCCGACGTCCCCGGCGTCCCGGCCGAGGCGCCCCCGCAGGCCGCCAGGACGAGGACGGGCGGCCTCTCCATGGCACTGGCCGCCTGCATCGGCGCGATCGTCCTGCTCTCCGGGCTCGGACTGTGGGCCGCCGGACGGTACACCGCCCTGGACGAGCTGGAGCGGGCCTCCGCCGACGGGGCCGTCCCGGAGGTCGCCCTCGGGCTGGCGGACGGCTCGCGGCAGGAGCCGCAGCCGGCCTCCGATCCCGGCCGGAACACCGGGGACGCCCCGGTGGGCAAGGTGACCGTGCCGTGGGGCACGACACCCGAGCCCGGTGCCGCGGAGGTCGGGCCGCTGCAACTGCCCAGTGACGCCCCCACCGTGCCTCCGGTCCCGACCATCGGCTCCTACACCGATCCTCCGGTCGCCGTGCCGACCGGGCCGATGGTCGCGCCTCCGACGGCACCCGCCGTACCGACCGTTCCCGCGGAGCCGACCGGTCCCGCGACCGGGCAGGCGACACCCACCGCCGAGGCGTCGCCCACGGCGGCGGTCCAGACGACCCCGACCCCGACGGTGCCCGTCGAGCCGGAGGGGCCGCCGACCGGTCCGCCGACACCGGTGCCGACCCCCACGCCCACCCCGGGGCAGAGCGGCCCTCCCGCGCCCACCCCGGCCCCCGCCCCGGGCACGGGTCAGGGGACCCCCACCCCGGCGCCCACCCTCCCGCCGACGGTTCCCCCGGGGGCGCGGCCGACGGCCGCCACACCGACGGTCACCAGGCCGGCGCCCGTCAGGCCGACCTTCACCCGGCCCGCTCCCCGGCCCTCGCAGTCCGCGAGGCCGTCGCAGCCCGCCAGGCCCTCGCGGCCGGCCACGCCGTCCAGGCCCGCCCCGACCTTCAAGCCGTCGCAGCCGGCCAAGCCGGTCGCCACCCCCTCGTGGACCGCGAGGCCCACGGTGGCACCGACGGCACGGCCGACCTCCCCGGCCGCCACCGGGCCGGCGGGACCTCCGGCGGCGGGGACCAACCCGTTCAGCCCGGAGAAGGTCTGCGGTCCGGGCTTCACCAGGCAGGGCTCGACGCCCCTGAACGGCGGGACGGCCTACCTGCTCGTCAGCGCCTCCAGCGGTAACGGCTGCGTGGTCACCATCAAGAGCGCGAACGTCGGCACCGCCTCGCAGGTCTGGGCCACGCTCGAGGTCCGGGGCGGCCTGAGCCGGACCGACCGGCGCGACCACCGGTACTACGCGGGCCCGGTCGTCCTTCCCGTCAAGGGCAAGTGCGCGCGTTTCAACGGAGGCGTCCTGAGCGGCGGCTTCGGCCTCGACTGGGGAAGCTGCACGTGAGGCCGGGCGAACGGGAGACCGCGCCGGCCGCCTCCGGGGAGGCGTACACCCTGACCGGGGACCCCGAGGCGGACCGGCTCCTCGCGGCCATATGGGAACAGACGAATCGGATGGAGGAGGTCGGGCAGAGCCTCGCCGAGACCAGGGGCAGGGGCGAGGCCGCCGACGGTCACGTCCAGGTGGAGGTGCTGGCCAGCGGCGAGCTGGCGGCCCTGCGCCTCGACCCGCGTGCCCTCCGCCTGGGGTCCGAGAGCCTCGCCGAGGCGATCCTGAAGGCCTCGGGCGAGGCCGCCGAGGACGCGGCCGAGCAGACCGGCGAGCTGTTGAACGCGCTTCTGGAAGAGCCCTTCCAGAGCTGACCCGAGGTTCCGCACACGTGGATCCGGCCCCGGGCGAGAGCCCGGGGCCGGATCCTCCCGCGGCCGGACCGGTTCGGCGCCGGACCCGGTCAGGGCCGGACGAGGGCCGCCGTCGCCCGGGTGTTCGATCTCCCGTTCACCTGCCCGTGTCCGGGGGCGGCGGCACGAACGCGGTCTGGATGAGGCGCACGCCGCTCCTGCGGTCGGAGAAGTAGGCGCGGCCCGGCGGCAGCGGGTGCGGGCGCACCCCGAACAGGACGCCCTCGTCCTTGTGGCCCGACATCATCACGGCCGGGGTGGCCATGTCCTTGAGCCGCTGGAGCACCGGGTCGAACATGGCCCGTCCGGCGCCGCCCATCGCGCGGGCCAGCACCAGGTGCAGGCCGATGTCGCGGGCCTGGGGCAGCAGGTCCATCAGCGGGCCGAGCGGGTTGGCGCCCGAGGAGACCACGTCGTAGTCGTCGACCACGATGTAGATGTCCGCGCCTTTCCACCAGCCGCGCGAGCGCAGCTCCTCCGGGGGGAGGTTCGCCGGGGGGAGCCGCTTGACCAGCGCCTCCCTGATCTCGGCGATGAACTCGCCGGCGGCCGTCGAGGAGGCCGCGTACCCGATGCGGTGCTCGGTGTAGGCGGCGTCCAGCAGCGAGCGCCGGTAGTCGATGACGATGAGGCGGGCCGCCGAGGGCTCGTGGCGGGCCACGACCCCCTCGGCCACCAGGCGCAGCAGGTTGGACTTGCCGCTCTCGTTGTCGCCGATGACGACCAGGTGCGGGTCGGCGTCGAAGTCGGCGAGCACCGGCGACAGGGTGCTCTCGTCGATGCCCAGGGGGATGCGCGCGCCGGTCCGGACGGGACCGGGCAGGCTCTCGGGCCCGAGCACGGCGGGCAGCAGCCGTACGCGGGGCGCGGGCGGGCCCTGCCAGGCGGCGGCGACCGACTCGACCATCGCCCGGGTGGCGGCGGGCAGGTCCTCGGCGCGGGAGCCGCCGTCGACGCGGGGCAGCGCCCCGAGGAAGTGCAGCCCGTCACGGGTCAGGCCGCGCCCGGGGGTGCCCTCGGGGACGGCCATCGCGGTCCTGCGGTTCACCTCGGACTCGTAGGCGTCGCCCAGCTTCAGCTCCACGCGGGAGCCGAACAGGTCGCGGATGGAGGGGCGGAACTCCGACCACTTGTTGGTCGCGGCGACCACGTGCACGCCGTAGCCGAGGCCGCGGGCGGCCAGCTCGGTGATGACGGGTTCCAGCGACTCGTACTCCTGGCGGACCGTGAGCCAGCCGTCGACCACGAGGAACACGTCCCCGAAGCCGCCGGTCTCGACGCCCCCTTCGGCGATCCGGCGCCGGTAGGTCGCGATCGAGTCGACGCCCTGCTCGGCGAACTCGCGCTCGCGCCGCGCGAGCAGCGCGGTGACCTCGGCGACGGTGCGGCGGACCCGGTCGGCGTCCAGCCGGTTGGCCACCCCGCCGACGTGCGGCAGGCCCTCCAGCGCGGCCAGGCCGCCGCCGCCGAAGTCCAGGCAGTAGAACTGCACCTCGGCGGGGGTGTGGGTGAGGGCCAGGCCGGCGACCAGCGTGCGCAGCACGGTGCTCTTGCCGCTCTGCGGCCCCCCGGCCACGGCCACGTGCCCGGCCGCGCCGGACAGGTCCAGCCAGTACGGGTCGCGCCGCTGCTCGAACGGGCGGTCCACCACGCCGAGCAGGGCGTGCAGCCCCCCGCGTCCCTGCCACTGCGCGGTCGTCAGCCCGTGGTGGGGGGTGACGCCCAGCGGCGGGAGCAGCTCGTCCAGCGAGGGCGCCTCGGCCAGCGGCGGCAGCCAGATCCGGTGCGCGGGCGGCCCCTGGCCCGCCAGCCTGCGGACGACGACGTCGAGCAGCGACTCGCGCCCGGAGACGGCGGCCTCGGGTTCGGGCTCGGGCTCGGCCTGCGGTGGCGGCGCGACGTAGGCGGCGCCGTAGGGGACGATCTGCCGTCCCTCGGCGCGCTCGCGCCGGACCACCCGGCGCTCGGGCGTGTAGGGGCCGGAGACGTAGGCGGCCTTGAAGCGGACCATCCCGGTGGTGTCGAACTTCAGGAACGCGTTGCCGGGCGCCGAGGGCAGCTCGTAGGCGTCGGTCACGCCGAGCACCACCCGGCTCTCCATCGCCGAGAAGGTCCGCAGGCCGATCCGGTACGACAGGTGGGTGTCCAGGCCGCGCAGCCTGCCCTCCTCCAGCCGCTGCGAGGCCAGCAGCAGGTGCACCCCCAGGGACCGGCCGAGCCGGCCGATCATCACGAAGAGCTCGATGAACTCCGGCTGGGCCGAGAGCAGCTCGCTGAACTCGTCCAGCACCACGAACAGGGTGGGCAGCGGCCGCAGGTCGGCGCCCTGCTCCCTGGCCTGCTCGTAGTCGCGCAGCGAGGCGTGGTTCCCGCTGGCGCGCAGCAGTTCCTGGCGCCGTACCACCTCGCCGTGCAGGGCGGCGTGCATGCGGTCGACCAGGGGCAGCTCGTCGGCGAGGTTGGTGATGACGGCCGAGACGTGCGGCAGGGAGTCCATGCCCAGGAAGGTCGCGCCGCCCTTGAAGTCGACGAGTACGAAGTTCAGGACCTCCGAGGAGTGCGCGACGGCCAGCCCGAGCACCAGCGTGCGCAGCAGCTCGCTCTTGCCGGAGCCGGTGGCGCCGATGACCAGGCCGTGCGGGCCCATGCCGCCCTGCGCCGACTCCTTGATGTCCAGCTCGACCGGGCGCCCGTCGGTGCCGACGCCGATCGGCACGCGCAGCCGGTTGCGCGGCGCCCGGGGGCGCCACAGCAGCGCCGGCTCCAGCGCGGCCGGGTCGCCGAGCCCCAGCAGCTCGGCCAGCGTGGTGTCGGCGGCGAGCGCGTCGCCGCCCCCGGTCCCGGCCGGGGAGCCGCGCAGGGGGGCCAGCCGCCTGGCCAGCCCGTCGGCCTGGAGGTAGGAGAAGCGGTCGGGCCTGCCCAGGGGGGTGACGACCTCCTTGCCCGCCTGGTCGGTGGTGACCCGGCTGAAGGAGTCGGCGGTGACGCGCAGCCGCAGCGTCGTCTTCTCCCCGGCCGGCGTCGTGGTCCCGTCGAGGTCGACGAGCGTGACCCCCTCGATCGCGTCCGCGCCCAGCGGGGAGTCCTGCGGGACGTGGCCGCCGTCGATGATCACGACGTGGTACGGGAGCGCGTCGGCCGAGACGCCGGGCCTGAACCGGGCCCGGTTCTTGAAGTCGTCGCCCAGCAGCCGGTCCAGCTCGCCCAGGTCGTTCGTCATCAGCCGGACGGGTCCTGCGGCGTCGGTCTCGTGCGGGTGCAGGGCGTGCGGCAGCCACTTGACCCACTCCCAGTGGGCCATCCACTCCTGTGAGGCGCAGATCGCGATCCTGAGCTCGTCGGGCGAGTGGAAGACGGCGAGCTGGGCGACGAGCGCCCTGATCATGTCGCGGACCGGCGCCTCGGGGCCGGTGGGCCGGACCCGGGCGAAGGAGTGCAGGGAGACCGCGATGGGCAGGTCGGCCACGGTCGAGTGGGCGCGGACGAAGCGGCGCAGCGCCCCGGCGGACATCGCGTCCAGGTCCTCGACCGGCTTGGACTCCGGCGGGATGAGCTGGACCGCCAGGCGCTGGGTCCCGGTGCCCACCCGGACGGCGCCGAAGTCGGCGTCGGCAGGCCGGCGCTCCCACAGGCGGGCGCTCAGCGCGATCGACCACAGCGCGTCGGGGTCGGGGCCGTTCCAGTCCAGCGCCTCGCGTTGCCTGGCCGCCGCGCGCCGGACCTTGGCGCGGGTCTGGGACAGGTAGCGGAAGTAGTCGCGCCGCAGGCCGTTGAGCCGCTGCTTGCGCTCTCCCTGGGCCCGGCCCATCTGGCCGATCGACATGCCGACCATGGAGAGCGCGAACATGCCGCTGGCCACGTACATGATCGGGTTGCCGCCGCCGTTCCCGGCGAACATCAGGCCCATCGCGGCGGCGCCGGCGATCATCGGCAGGTAGGTGAGCACCTGGGTGAACCCCGCCGAGGTGGTCTCCGGGATCTCCGGCGGGGACTCCAGCAGGATCTCGCCGCGCGGTGGCAGCGGCGGCGGACGCCGTTCGGGCCGCCGGACAACCACTATGCCCACTTCGCCCCCGATGTGAGTAAAGCTAATTTTGTCCCCGGCATACCGTAGCGAACCCGATCACCTTTCTCGGTGAAATCCCCGCGAACGCCGCGGAACCACGGTCGAGCCGGGTATCGGACGATCGCCGGGATGGCTACCATGCGCCCCGTGAACCAGGTGACCGCAATCCCGCTGTGCCGCATCACCGTCGTCACCCCGCGTCGCCGGGTCGACCTGGCGGTTCCCTCCGACCTTCCCCTGTCCCACCTGCTGCCCGACCTGCTCACCGCCACCGGCGAGGCCGACGCGATCCCGCCGGCCGGCGGCTGGGGGCTCCAGCGGATCGGCGCGGCCCCCATGCCGCCGGCCGCCGGCCTGAACGAGCTGGGCATCAGGGACGGCGAGGTGCTCTACCTGCTGCCCAGGTCCTCCCAGTTGCCCGAGGCGGTCTTCGACGACGTCGCCGACACCGTGGCGACCGGCGTCAAGGAGCGCACCGGCCGCTGGCGGCCCGCGCACACCCGGGGCACCGGGCTGACCGTGGCCGCGGTCGCGATCGTCGCCGCGGTCCTCGTGCTCGCGGCGAGCGGACCCGGCTGGGGGGTGGTCGTCGCCTTCGCCGGGGTCTGCGCGGTCCTGGCCATGGTGGCCGGCGCCGCGCTCTCCAGGGCCGCGGGCGACGGCCGGGCCGGGGCGGTCATCGGCTACACCGCGCTGCCCCACGCGTTCCTCGCCGGGGCCTACGTGCCCGCCTCCCCGGCCGGTCCCGGCGCGTTCGGGGCGCCCAACCTGCTGGCCGCCTTCGCGGTGACCGCGCTGATCGCCACCGTGACCGGCTGGGTCGTCGCCGAGGGGCTGCCCAACTTCTTCGGCGTCGGCCTGGCCGCGGTGGTCGGGGCGATCTGCTCGGCGGTCGTGATGCTCACCGGCGCGCCGGCGGCCGGCGTCGCCGCGGTGGCCGCCGCGGTGATCCTGGCCTGCGCGCCGCTCATCCCGACGACGTCCTTCCGGCTGGCGCGGCTCCCGCTGCCCGCGCTGCCGGCCAACGCCGAGGAGCTGCGCGCCGACACCGAGGACATCGACGGCGCCGACGTACGGCGGCGCGCGGCCGAGGCCGAGCGGTTCGCCACCGGCCTGACCGCGGGGGTCGCGCTGGTGGCGCTGGGGGCGCTGCCGGCCGTGCTGTCCGCGAGCGGATGGACCGTCCCGGCGACCGTGGTCACGCTCTCGCTGGCCCTGCTGATGCGCGCCCGCGTCTTCCAGGGGACCGGCCAGCGGCTCTGGCTGCTCGGCTCGGGGCTGACGGGGCTGCTGACCCTGACCCTGGGGGTCGCCTTCACCGTGCCGGGCTCGGCACCGGCGGTGACGATCGGCCTGGTCTGCGCGGCGGCGCTGGCGTGCGGGATGGCGCTGTTCCTGCCGGTGCGGCGGCCCTCGCCGTTCTGGGGACGCGCCGGCGACATCGTGGAGTTCTGCCTGATCCTGGGCCTGCTCCCGCTCGCGCTCGGCGTGCTGGACGTGTACGCGACCATCAGGGGCCTGTCCGGCTGACCGGACCGCCACGGGCCGGTCCCGCGCGGGCGGTCCGGCACGGGCGGTCCGGCACGGGCGGTCCGGCACGGGCGGTTCAGTCGCGCCTCAGCTCGTCCAGGGCTCGGGCGAAGTCATCGCCGATCTCCTCGAAACGGCGGCGGGCCTCGTCCATGTCCAGCGCCACCGGCTCGCCGCCGGTGGCGGCGCGGATCAGTTCCTCGTTCGCGCGCCTGGCGTCCTGCTGGGCGGCGCGGACCGCCTCGGTCACCGCCTCGGCGACGGCCTGGCTGTCCAGCCGCATGACGCGCGGCTCAAGGGTGATCTCCCTGATCTGCCCGGCGCCGTCCACCAGCGCGCGGGCCAGGCCGCCGGCGCCGGTCCCCTCACCGGTGACGGCCCCCAGCTCGCCGACGACGTCGCCGAGGCGCCGCAGCGTCTCCTCGCTCTCCCGCACGACGGCGTCCAGGTCCCCCGGGAGGAGGTCCTCCGGGCGCGGGTCCTCCAGCCGCGGGGCACCCGGGTGCGGAGCCTTCGCGCGCGGGTCCTCCGGGCGCGGGCCGAAGGGGTCGAAACGGCTCACCTGTACGGCTCCGGCTTCTCTCTCCTCGGGGACAGCCACTCGAACGTCCCCCCCTTGGGCGGTTGCGGCACCTGGCCCGGGGCGACGGCGGGCGGGGTCCGGTACGGCAGGAGCGAGGGGTCGATCCGCGCCTTGGTGAAGTCCACCCCGGCCGAGCCGGTGGGCTCCAGGTTGAACGACTGGACCCACGCCTTGCCGGAGAAGTACATCGACATGCTCCCGGCCGCCGCCGCGACGAGCTTGCCCAGGGCGCCGGTCGAGACGGCGATGATCTGGCTGGCCATGGTGCCCAGCATCTTCAGGTTGACCGCCGCGTTCGCCGCGTAGGGGGTCGCCAGCATGGCGGCCGCGATCGTGGCGAGGGCCAGCAGGGTCGCCGCGACCTTGGCGATGGCCAGCCAGTACGCGCGGTAGGCGTCCCCCATCTCGTCCACGATCCCGGCGACGTTCTTGACGTAGGCGCGCAGGCTCTCCAGCGCCTCCTGCATCCGCTGGACGGCGTCGTCGAACGCCTCCCTGTCGTCGGCGATCCAGCCCTCCTTCTCCTTGGTGAGCAGGACGGCCACGTAGCTCTTCACCGCGGTGTCCAGGCGCGAGTGGACGGACTCCCAGTTGTTGTAGGCGTCGGCCATGCCCGGAACGTTCGCCACGGCGGTGCCCGCGATCGCCACGCCCGCCCAGGCGGTGGGCGCCAGCCTCGCGCCGCCCTTGAGGGTGGACAGCACCTTGCCCGAGTTCGTGATCACCCCCTTGGCGCTCCTGCTCGCCGTCAGCGGGCTCGGCACGCCTCCCGGTCTCACCGCCATGCCGGCTCCCCCTTCCGGACCGCCCGAGGACCACGGTTCGCCGGTACGTCACGGTTCGCCGGTACGCCGCGGCTCACCGGTAGACCACGGTGCTGTTGTCCTCCGCGGCCCGCCAGTTGGCGCGGGCGGTGGTCAGCGCGGCCGTCCACGACTCCAGCACCGCCACGGCGTCGTCGAACTTCTCTCCCACGTCGCGCTGGACCTCCCGGTAGCGGATCCCGACCGCGGCCTCGCCGACGAGCCCCCAGCCGGGAAACCCGACCGTCGTGTCGCCCAGCATCGCGCGGAGCTCCTTGAGGCGCGGGATGACGTCCTCCTCGATCTCGGTGCGAACGCTCTCGATCGCCGTCGAGGTGACGTACCTCTCCTGGGTCATGTGGCCTCCCGTGATCACGTGTTCCCGGACATCTCCTACCATCCCCATCCGTTCCGTCCGGGCGCCTCGACGGCCTGTTCACGCGTCCGCCGACGACCGGAAACGTCCGCGCCCACCGGCGTTCACCATCGGCACCCCGTGCCCCGGCCGCCACAGCCGCTTCTATGCTGTCGGCGACCGCGCATCCGGCGAGGCGGAGGTGGGATGCAGACCCGTCGTGATCTCTACCAGGCGCACAGGCTGATGACCCAGCGCCTGGGCATGGCCCTGCTCCAGGGTGAGCCCGACGTGCCCGAGTCGCCGATGCGCAGGCACAACGTGGCCACGTTCTGCGGCGTGCTGGTCGCGGTGCTGGTGACGGCGGCGTTCGGCATCTACGGGTTGCTGCGCCCGGGCGGCGCGACCGCGCTGACCGCGCCCGGGACGGTGATCGTCGAGGAGGAGTCGGGCGCCACCTTCGTCTACAGCGCGTCGCAGAACCGGATGATCCCGGTCGCCAACGTGACCTCGGCACGGCTGCTGCTCGGCGGCGCCCAGGGGGTGACGGTGCGCACCGTCACCAACGCCTCCCTGGCGCGCTTCCCCCGGGGGCTCATGGTCGGCATCCCCGGGGCCCCGGAGTCGCTGTCGCCGCGCGACCGGCTGGTCCGCGCGCCCTGGTCGGCCTGCGTGGTCGAGGGTGTGGACGCGGCCGGGGCGCGTTCCCCGTACACCTCGCTGATCGGTGGTTTCGGGGTCGGCGGCGCGCCGATCGGGCGCGACAGCGCGATGGTGGTGGAGGAGGGCTCGCAGACCTGGCTGCTCTGGGCGGACCGGCGGATGCGGGTGCCGACCGAGAGCCTGCGGGCGCTGACCGAGCAGCAGCCCCGGCAGGTCCCGGCGGCCTGGCTCAACGCGCTCCCCATCGGCCCCGACTTCCGCGCGCCCGCGCTCGCCGGCCGCGGCCGGGCGATGCGCGGCCCGGACGGCAGGCGCTCGGCGGCGGGCCGGATCTACACCGTGCCGGCGGTGTCCGGCGGGACGGCCAAGTGGTACGTCCTGCTCGCCGACGGCCTGGCCCCGCTCACCCCCGCCCAGGCCGACCTGCTGCTCCAGGACCCGGCCAGCAAACGGGCGTACGGCAGGGCCCCGGTGCGCGCCGTGGAGATCGACGCGGCGACCGCGAACGGGATGCGGCGCTCGGCCACCCGCCTCGACGCGGCGGGGCTGCCCGGCAGCATGCCGAAGGTCATCGCCCCCGATCCGGCCTCGCCGGTGTGCGCGGTCTACGCCGACACCGAGCGTGGATCGACGCTGGCCCGGCTGACCGTCGGGAGCACGGTGCGGATCCCCGCGCCGCCCGGCGGCCGGTTCGACCAGGACTCGGTGGACCAGGTCGTGCTCCCGCCGGGCAGCGCCGCGCTGGTGGGTGTGCTGCCCGGGAACGGCAGGCTGGACGCGATCGGGCCGCTCTCCCTGATCAGCGACCAGGGACGGCGGCACGCGATCACCACCGCGGAGTCGCTGCCGAGCCTCGGCTACTCGGCCGCCGACGTCGCGCCGCTGCCCGCGCACATCGTGCACCTGATCCCGCAGGGGCCCACGCTCGACCCGGCGGCGGCGAGAACCCCGGTACCGCTGGGACAACGGTGATCCCCGTTACCAACGGTACGCCTGTTCGTTATAGAGGCGAGATGCGACACCGGTCCACTTTGTAATGATCGAAATACCTATGCCCATCGAGCACCATGGAGGTGCCACGTGGTTCAGAAGACCTCCGCGTACCACTCGCGGCTCGGCGAGTCCTCGCAGAAGACGCAGGACGCCAAGAACACGATCAACCAGATCAAGACCCAGCTCGAAGGTCACCGCGGCGAGCTGCGCGCCGGCTGGGACGGCCAGTCCGCGGCCTCGTTCGACGGCGTGTTCAACGCCTGGAGCACCGAGATGACCAACATCCTGCGCGAGCTGGAGGGCCTCTCCCTCAAGCTCAAGAGCATCCAGAAGAACTACGAGACGGCCGAGGAGAACCAGGCCGCCGTCTCCACCCGGCTCTCCGCCGACATCAACAGCTGACACGGTTCAGAAACGGGGATCACCATGGCTAGCGACTTTGACCGCACTCTTGTCGACTTCGGCCAGATGGACCGCTCTGCCGCGGACTTCGCGCGGCAGTGGCAGATGCTGGAGGGGACCCTCCAGACGCTCGAAGGGGACCTCGACCGGTTGCTCGGCGACTGGGAGGGCGACGCCCGCACGGCCTACTACGCCGCACGCGCCCAGTGGGACGCCGCGTCCGGCCGGATGGCCCAGTTGCTCCAGCGCCTCGGTGGCGTCATCGAGATCGGCCGGGAGAACTTCGCGCAGACCGAGAAGGTCAACGTGTCGATGTTCGACGGGCGCTGACACCGGGTAACCGAGCGGGCCACGGCGACGTCGCGGCCCCCTCGTCACCGGGAGAACCGATCGGGTCGCGGCGGTGCCGCGTCCCCTCACCACCGGGGAGAGAGGCATGTTACCTCCCGAAGACAGAGCCGGGCCCTCCTGGCCCGGCCTCGACAAGAACCGCCCTGCCGTCGAGATCAGGCGCGACCGGATCAAGCAGCTCCTCAAGGCCCTGGAACAGGACGTCGCGCGCCTGGAGGGCTCCAACGAGGGAGCACTGCAGGACATGCGGGCCATGACCAACCTGACCGAGGCCCAGTTCGGCACCTGGGACACCGCCAAGGAGGTCGCCGCCACCACCCAGAAGGCCCACATGAAGATCGGCGCGGTCTACCAGGACACCATCGTCAGGTACCGGGCCGCGATCGAGCTGCTGCGGGCCGCCGCCTACAACTACCAGGACGCCGAGCAGGCCAGCACCACGAACAAGGCGAGCTGAGGCGATGGGCAACGACCACGCGATCCACCACATCAAGTTCGACGGTGAGAGCGCCCCGGCCGTCGGCAGCCGCGACCACTACAGCAAGTACAGCGCCGACGAGATCAAGGCGATGCTCGAGGCCACCAACCCGCGGGCCATCGAGGAGGCGGGTCACACCTACAAGACCGCGGCGAGCACGCTGGGCGAGAGCCACGCCCTGATCAGGGACGTCGCCTCTCAGCTCGCCCAGGTCTGGAGCGGTGACGCCTCGATCGAGGCGCAGAAGGCCCTCCAACTGGTCCACGGTACGGTTCACGAGCTGGCCATCCGCTGCGGCCAGCTCGGGCCACCGCTGGTCCGTTACGGCGGGGAGGTCCTTCCCACGTTCATCGAGGCCGCCGCCCAGAGGCCGTCGCTCGGGTTCCTCGACGGGGTCGACTTCCTCCCGGGGGACGACATCGCCTTCGGGAAGGTCGGCAACCAGGTCCTCTTCACCAACAAGTCGACCAACGACTTCGCCCGTGAGGATCTGGTGAACCTCAACAAGAACCTGGTCGAGCTCTACGACACCATTCCCGCGACCGTGGAGAAGAACCTGCCCTTCCTGGGGGGTCCGGCAGATCCCGCGCTCGCCGGACAGAACTACCCCGGGGGTCTCCCCGGCGGTGGCCTGCCCGGCGGCGGGGTCCCGGGCGGGGGAGCTCCCGGGGGCGGCGGGTACGGCGGAAGCCTGCCCGGCGGGGGCGGGTACGGCGGGGGCTACTCCGGCGGCGGTTACCCCGGCGGGGGCGGGGGCTACTCCAGCCCCGACCTGCCGGGCCACCCGGGCGGGGGCGGCTCCCCCGGCGGCGGGAACCCGCCCGGCTACCCCGGGGTCACCGACCCCGGCGGGAACCACCCGGCCAACCCGGGAGCCGGCAACCCGGCCGGCCCGGGGGTCGGCAACCCCGCCTACCCGGGGGTCGGCAACCCCGGCGCGGGGCAGCCGGGGACCGGCACCGTGCCGGCGCCGTACTCCCCGGGTGACCAGCAGGCGGTGCCGAACCCGAACGACCCGCGCGCCACCAAGGTGGCCGGGTTCGAGCCCACCACGCCCGCCATGCCCACGGCGCCGACGGTGCCGACGGGTCCCGGGGTCGGAACCGGCCCGGGAACCGGCCTGCCCACCTACACCGGGGGCGGCACGGGCCCGGTCGTCCCCTCGCTCGGCCCGAACGGTCCGAACGGCCTGAACACCCCCGCCGGCCCGGGCACCTGGGTCGGCAACGGCGGCACCGCCGGCGGGGCCGGCGGCCTCAACGCCGTCGGCGGTATCGGCGGCACGCGTGCCGCCGGCGCCGGAGGCATGGGCGGCATGCCGTTCATGCCGATGGGCGGCGCGCCGGGCGACGGCAACCAGGACCGTGAGCGCTCCACCTGGCTCGTCGAGGACGAGGACGTCTGGGGCGGTGACAGCGGCACGGCCCCGGCCGTGATCACCTGACCGCGTCTCGCCCGGGGGCGGCACCGTCCCCGGGCGAGACCCGTCCACGACCGTTCCGGGCCACGACCGTTCCCGGCCATGAACCGCTCCGGACCATGAACCGCTCCGGGCCACGACCGGCCCGGACCACGGCCGCTCCGGGCCGCGATCCTCCTCAGGGGGCCCGCTCGGCTCCCCTAGGCTGGGACGATGAGACTCACGAAGTTCGGGCACGCCTGCGTACGCCTGGAGAAGGACGACTCCGTCCTGGTGATCGACCCCGGCGCCTTCAGTGAGGAGTCCGCGCTCGAGGGGGCCCGCGCCGTGCTCATCACCCACGAGCACTTCGACCACGTGGACGCCGACCGGCTGCGCCGGGCGGCCGAGGCCGACCCCTCCCTGGAGATCTGGACCAACGAGACGGTGGCCGCCACGCTGGCCGGCCTCCCCGCGAAGATCCAGACGGTACGGGACGGCGACGCCTTCGAGACGGCCGGTTTCGGGGTGAGGGTCGTCGGCGAGTGGCACGCCGCCGTCCACCCGGACATGCCGATCATCGGCAATGTCGGTTTTCTCGTGGAGGAGGAGGTCTTCTACCCGGGTGACGCGTTCACCGTGCCGGAGATGGAGGTGCCCACCCTCCTGGTGCCGGCCAACGCCCCGTGGATGAAGGTCTGGGAGATGGTCGAGTACCTGCGCCGGGTCCGCCCGGCCCGCGCCTTCGCCACCCACGACGGCCTGCTCAACGACAGGGGGCACCGCATGATCGACCGGTGGCTGGAGATGGAGTCGGAGCACCAGCGGGCCGACATGCGCCGCCTGCCCCCGGGCGAGTCGGTCACCCTGCCCTGAGCGCCCGGCGACCGGGGCACCCGGCCGCGAGACCGGGACACGGTTCCCGGAGGCCGGGACACGGTTCCCGGAGGCCGGGACACGGTTCCCGGAGGCCGGGACCGCCCAGGGGCGGCACGGTCCCGGGTGGGCCGGGACGGCCTCAGGAGGCCGACGCGATGGTCGCGGAGCCGATCACGGTGTCGCCGAGGTAGAGGACGGCGGCCTGCCCCGCGGCGACCCCCGTGGCCGGGGCGTCCAGCGTCAGGTGCACCTGCCCGCCCGACAGCTGGGCACGGCAGCCGTAGACCTCGCCGTGCGCGCGGAGCTGGACCGTGCAGGCCAGCGGCTCGCGCGGCGCATCCACCGGCCCGTTCCAGACCGGCCGCTCGGCCACGACGGAGGTGACCTCCAGCGACGAGCGCGGCCCGACCGTGACCGTGTTGGAGACCGGCTCGATGGACAGCACGTAGCGCGGGCGGCCGTCCGGCGCCGGGCGGTCGATCCGCAGACCCTTGCGCTGGCCGACCGTGAAGCCGAAGGCGCCCTCGTGGCCGCCCACCACCTCGCCGGACTCGTCGACGATCGGGCCCCGCGCCGCCCCGAGGCGGTCGGCGAGGAAGCCCCGGGTGTCGCCGTCGGCGATGAAGCAGACGTCGTGGCTGTCGGGCTTGTCGGCCACCGTGAGCCCGCGCCGCGCGGCCTCCTCGCGCACCTCGGCCTTGGTGGAGTCGCCCAGCGGGAAGATCGCGTGAGCGAGCTGCTCCCTGGTCAGGACGCCCAGCACGTACGACTGGTCCTTGCCCTGGTCGGGACTGCGGCGCAGTACGCCGCCCTCGACGCGGGCGTGATGACCGGTGGCCACCGCGTCGAACCCCAGCGCCAGGGCCCGGTCCAGCACCGCCTCGAACTTGATCTTCTCGTTGCAGCGCAGGCACGGGTTGGGGGTGCGGCCGGCGGCGTACTCGCTGACGAAGTCCTCGACCACGTCCCGCTGGAACCGTTCGGCCATGTCCCACACGTAGAAGGGGATGCCGATCACGTCGGCGGCCCTGCGGGCGTCGCGCGAGTCCTCGACCGTGCAGCACCCCCGGGCGCCGGTCCGGTACGACTGGGGATTGGCGGAGAGGGCGAGGTGGACGCCGGTGACATCGTGGCCCGCATCGGCGATGCGGGCTGCGGCCACGGCGGAGTCGACGCCGCCGGACATGGCGGCAAGCACACGGAGACTCATAACCCCTTGAGCGTACCCGCGTTGGCGGGTGCGCCGCCGGGCTGGGAGAATCCGGGGTCATGCGACTGTTCGGGCGGAGGAACGAGCCCGCTCCCGATCCGGCGGGCGGCATCACCGAGTTCTGGGCGTGGTGGGCACAGGCCAGGCCGGACCTGGACGCGATGGTCGCCGCGGGCGAGGCCGAGCGGCTGGCCGAGTGGATCGGGCCCGCGGTGCTGGTCGTCCACCCCTCCCTGGTCTGGGAGATCGCCCCCGGACTGACCGCCGAGCAGGCCCTGGTGGTCACCTCGGCGGGCGACCCGGAGCTGCGCCCCGTCGCGCACCGCTGGGCCGCGGCGGCGCCGCCCGCCGACGCCTCGTGGGAGTTCCACCCGTTCCGGAGAGCCAACCCGCACGCTATGGACCTCACCCTCGACGTGGGCGGGTACGAGTTCGCGCTCGACAAGCTGGTGCTCGGGCTGCGCGTCCCGCACGGCAGGCCCCGGGTCGACGTGGTGGCCCATCACCCGATCTTCACCCTGCTGGACGACGAGACCCGCACCGAGGCGGCGCTGCTCGCCCTGGACTGGCTCCTCGGCGAGGACGACGTGGCCCGCTGGGTGGGGGACATCTCCGCCGCGGCGTACCAGCCGATCGACGCGGTGCCCGCCGTGCACCTGCCGGGCGTGGTCGCCGACCTGGCGTCGGGCTACGGGGACGAGCAGTGGGCGCTGCTGGAGGGCGAGACCGCCTCGGGCGCCCGCCTGATCGCCACCGCCCGCTACCCTCTCCGCCCGGTCGACCACCCGCTGTTCGACCAGCACATCGCGATCACGCTGCCGTACGCGAACCGTGACGCCGAGGGCCTGCCCGAGGGATCCTCGCTGGAGGCGCTGCGCGACTTCGAGGAACGCCTCGCCGGACGGATCAGCAGGATGGACGGCCGCGCCGTCCTGGCGGCGCACATGAGCGCCGAGGGACAGCGGGTGCTGCACGTCTACGCCGACCCGGTGAGCGAGGCGGCCGTCCACGCCAGGGAGCTGATCGTGAGCTGGGAGGAGGGCCGTCCCCGGGTCGACGTGGCCGCCGATCCCGGCTGGATCGCCGTCTCCCCCTTCCTCACCTAGAACGCTCTCCCGCCCGGAACGCGCTTCCTTCCGCGCTCACGCGGCTCCTTCCGCGCTCACGCGGCTCCTCCGGTGCCCAGGCCTCCCGTGCCCACGCGGCGCGGGACGCGTACGGGATCAGCTCAGCCCCGCGCGGCGGGCGCGCTCGACCGCGAGGCCGATGACCTCGACCAGCCGGTCCACGTCCTCCTCGGTCGAGGTGTGGCCCAGGGAGAAACGCAGCGAGCCGCGCGCCCGGAAGGCGTCGGCGCCCATGGCGAGCAGGACGTGCGAGGGCTGGGCCACCCCGGCCGAGCAGGCCGAGCCGGTCGAGCACTCCACGCCCTTGGCGTCCAGCAGCATGAGCAGGGCGTCGCCCTCGCAGCCGGGGAAGGAGAAGTGCGCGTTGCCGGGCAGGCGGTTCACCGGATCGCCGTTGAGGATCACGTCGGGGACCGCCTGGCGGACCCGGTGGATCAGGTCGTCGCGGAGCCCGGCCAGGCGGGCCGCGGTCTCGGCCTGCCGTGCCACCGCGATCTGCACGGCCGTGGCGAGACCGGCGGCGGCGGGCGCGTCCAGCGTGCCGGAGCGCACGTCGCGCTCCTGGCCGCCCCCGTGCAGCACCGGCACCGGGTCGACGCCCCGGGCCAGCAGCAGGGCGCCGATGCCGATCGGGCCGCCGACCTTGTGACCGGAGAGCGTCAGCGCGTCGGCCCCGGAGTCGACGAAGGAGACCGGGAGCTGGCCGACCGCCTGGACCGCGTCGGTGTGGAAGGGGATGCCGTACTCCCGGGCGATCGCGGCCAGCGCCTCGACCGGCTGGACGGTGCCGACCTCGTTGTTGGCCCACATGACGCTCACCAGGGCGACGTCGCCGGGATCGCGCTCGACGGCCTCCCTGAGGGTGTCCGGCCGCACCCGGCCGAACTCGTCGACCTCCAGCGGCTCGACGGTCGCGCCCTGGTGGTCGGCCAGCCAGTACGCGGGGTCCAGGGTGGCGTGGTGCTCGACGGCGCTGATGAGGATCCGCCCGGCGCCGGCGGCGCGCCGGGCCCAGTACAGCCCCTTGACGGCCAGGTTGTCGGCCTCGGTGCCTCCCGAGGTGAAGACGACCTCGCTGGGGCGGGCGCCGAGCGCGGCCGCGATGGTCTCCCGCGACTCCTCCACGACCTGGCGGGTACGGCGGCCCGCGGCGTGCAGCGAGGAGGCGTTCCCCACCTGGCCGAGCTGGGCCGTCATCGCCGCGATCGCCTCGGGAAGCATCGGCGTCGTCGCCGCGTGATCGAGATAGGCGGACTTCACGACCGCATTCCCCTCCCCCAAGTCGACCGTCAACCTCCCCAGGGTATCCGCGCCCACCGGAAGGCTCACCCCCGGAGTTGACCACTGAACCGTCCGGACGGTACAGTACCTGCCATGAGACGGGAAGAGCTGTTGGACGCGGCGGAGGATCTCCTCAGCGACCAGGGCTCCCAGGCTCTCACCCTGGCGACCGTGGCCGAGCGCGCCGGATGCAGCAAGGGCGGCCTGCTCTACCACTTCGGCACCAAGGAAGCCCTGATCAAGGCCATGGTGGAGCGCCTGGTCGAGGAGTTCGACGAGCTCGTCGCCGCGCAGGGCCACGACACCTACACGAAGAACTACCTCGCGGCCACGTTCGCCGCCGTGCAGAGCGGCAGGTTACGTCGCTGGGCCGTGGTGACCGGCGCGTCGGGCAACCTCTACCTGCTGGCACCGCTGCGGACGGCGATGGCCCGGTGGCATCGCGAGGGGCTCGGCGACGAACCGAATCCGGAGGCCGCGCAGATCGTGCGCCTGGCCTGCGAGGGCCTGTGGGACGTGGCGAGCCACGACCCCGGCCTCTACGACGCCGAGCACTACGAGCGTCTGAAAGGTCGCCTGCTGGCCCTGCTCTCCGGCTGACCCGGGCCCCGGACCACGGGTTCCCGATCACGGCTCCGCCGGCCCGGCCACGGCTCCGCGCCCCGATCACGGCTCCGCGGGCTTGACGTGATGCCGTCGGCCCCGCCCGGGCCACGGCTCCACCGGTCCGATCCACGGTTCCGGCCGTCCGGTCAGGCCCCGGTGATGCGATCCCGGCCCCGGCCCTCCGGACGTCCCGGCCCGGCCTGATCATGGCCCGGCCCGATCACGGATCTGTCCGTCGACGTCCGGTGATGTCCACCGGCCCGAGCCTGCGGGCAGCGGCTCCGCGTGCCGGCCTCGGCCATCATCCGGCCCCCGGCCGTCCGGCCACTGGGACGGCCCCACACGATTGGCGGTCGCTTCCGCGCGAGCGGAAGCGACCGATTCAAGTGTGCCCGCTCATCACTTTGTCAAAACGTTTATCGAAGGGATTCGTCATGACCCGCGACCTGAGGACGGCTCGAACCGGGGCGGTTCTCACATTCGTGCTCGCCGGACTGCTCTGTGGATCGATGACCGTGCGCATCCCGGCGCTCTCCGACAAACTCGGCCTGTCCGAGGCGTCGGTCGGCGTCGTCCTGCTCGTCTGGGGGCTGGGAGCGCTCGTCACCATGCAGTCCATGCGCGCGGTGATGACGCGCGTCGGCAGCCGGAGCGTCCTGCGGGTGGCGGCCCCCCTCGCCGCGATCACCCTGATCATGCTCGCCCTGGCTCCGTCGTTCCCGGCGGTCCTGGTCGCGAGCGGCCTGTTCGGCATGGCGTTCGGCGCGGTGGACGTCGCGATGAACGCCCAGGGGTCGGCCGTCGAGCGCGCCCACGGCCGCCCGCTGATGAACGGCATGCACGCCGGCTGGTGCGCCGGGGCGATCTCCGCGGGCCTGCTGGGCGCCGCGGCGATCGCGGCGGGACTCCCGGTCACGGTCCACCTGACCCTGATCGCCCTGCTCGTGCTCCCCGCCGCCGCCTTCGCCGGCCGTACCTGCCTGCCCGACGCGGCACCCTCCCCCGGCCGCGGGGGCACGGCACCGGCGACCCGTCGCCGGATGCCCCCGGTGGTCTACCTCCTCGGCGTGATCGCCTTCTGCGCGTTCATGGTGGAGGGGACGATCGCCGACTGGAACGGTCTGTACCTGCGCGACGTGCTCGGCGCCCCCGAGGCGACGGCCGCGCTGGGCTACCCGATCTTCGAGGCGGGCATGCTGGCCGGGCGGCTGGCCGGCGACCGCGTCCGGGCCCGGTCCGGCGCCCGCGGCATGATGATCGTCTCGGGCCTGGCCACCGCCGTCACCTTCGGCGTGGTCCTCATCGCCCCGACGGCACCCGTGGCGGTCTCGGCCATGCTCTTCGTGGGCGTGGCCGTGGCGACGGTCTCCCCGATGGCGATGTCGCTGGCGGGCGGCGCGACCGCCGACCCCGGCCCGTCCATCGCCCAGACCGGCGCGATGGGGTACGCCGGACTGCTGCTCGGGCCGGTGGTCGTCGGATTCCTCGCCGACGTGGCCACGCTCAGGGCGGGGCTCGGCGTCGCCGTGCTCCTGGGCGTCCTGATCGCCGCGCTCGCCTGGTTCCTGCCCCGCTCCCGCACGAGCGCCGTCCCGGTGGAGAGGGCCCCGCGCGAGCTCTCCATGGCGGCCTGACCGTCCCGGAGACCACCCCCTCCTCCCGGTCCCACCTGCCCCGCCCGGCCCCGCTCGGCGGCCTGAGCCGCCGGGGCCCGGGCCTGCCCGCGGGCGCGGGTCTCCCACGACGGCCCGAGGTCCCGCCACGGCGGCCCGGGGGCCGCACACGCGAAGGGCCGGACGGTCACGCCGTCCGGCCCTTCGCCCGCGCATCGCCCGCGCATCGCTCACGCTTGCCGGCGGATCACTTACGCTTGCCGACCTCCTGGGTCAGCTGCGGGACGATCTGGTGCAGGTCACCCACGACCCCGAAGTCGGCGAGCTCGAAGATCGGCGCCTCCGGGTCCTTGTTGATCGCGAGGATCGTCTTGGCGGTCTGCATGCCGGCCCGGTGCTGGATGGCCCCGGAGATGCCCGCCGCGATGTAGAGCTGCGGCGAGACGGTCTTGCCGGTCTGCCCGACCTGGAACTGGTGGGGGTACCAGCCGGCGTCGGTCGCGGCCCGGGAGGCGCCGACGGCCGCGCCGAGCGAGTCGGCGAGCTCCTCGATGATCGAGAAGTTCTCCGCCGAGCCCACGCCCCGGCCGCCGGAGACCACGATCGCGGCCTCGGTGAGCTCCGGGCGCGCGCCCTTGTCCTCCTTGACCCGCTCCACGATCCTGGCGCTCCTGGCGGCGTCGGAGACGGTGAAGGAGACCTGCTCCTCGGTCCCCGCGCCCGCGGCGGCCTCGACCGGCGTCGCGTTGGGGCGTACCGCGATGATCGCGATTCCCTTGGTCACCCGGGACCGGACGTTGACGCCGCCGCCGAAGATGGACTGGTCGGCGACCAGGCCGTCCTCGACGCCCACCACGTCGGTGAGCAGGCCGGAGTCGGTCTTGATGGCCAGGCGCCCGGCGATCTCCTTGGCCTCGGCCGTGGCGGCGACGAGCACCGCGACGGGGGACTTCTCGGTCACCAGGTGGGCCAGCAGCTCGGCCTTGGGGGCGACGACGTGGTCGGCGATCTCCGCGGAGTCGGCCAGGTAGATCTTCTCCGCGCCGTACTCGGCCAGCCTGGCCTGGGCCTCCGGGGAGTAGCCCGCCCCGGTCCACACCGCCGACGGCGTGCCCAGCCTGCGGGCGAGCGTCAGCAGCTCCAGGGTGACCTTCTTCACCTGGCCTTCGACATGCTCGACCAGAACGAGAACCTCGGACATTTCAGCTACCCCCGCTCTCAGACGAACTTCTTCGACGCGAGGAAGTCGGCGGCCTTCGTGCCGCCGTCACCCTCGTCCTTGACCACGGTGCCGGCCGCGCGCGCCGGAGCGGCCTCGAAGTCGGTCACCTCGCTCCAGGAGTTGACCAGGCCCACCTGGGAGGCGTCGATCTCGGCGTCGGCGACGCCGAGCTTCTCGACCGGCTTCTTCTTGGCGGCCATGATGCCCTTGAAGGACGGGTAACGCGGATCGTTGATCTTCTCCACGACCGAGACCACGGCGGGCAGCGAGGCCTCGACCCGGTCGTAGCCGTAGTCGGTGACGCGGTCGATGGTGATGACACCGTCACCGACCTCTACGCGCCTGGCGAACGTGAGCTGCGGCACGCTCAGACGCTCGGCCAGCATGGCGGCGAGAACGCCGGTGCGGGCGTCCGTCGACTCCGAGCCGAGCACGACCAGATCGAAACCGATCTTCTTGAGGGTCTGTGCCAGGGCGTGGGAGGTGCCCAGCGTGTCCGAGCCGTGCAGCGCGTCGTCCACCAGGTGGACGGCCTTGTCGGCGCCCATGGCCAGGGCCTTGCGGATGGTGTCGCTCGCCTTGTCGGGGCCCATGGTGAGGACGGTCACCTCACCACCGTGGGCCTCCTTCAGGCGCAGCGCCTCCTCGACCGCGTACTCGCACAGCTCGTTGATGACGCCGTCGGCGGCGTCGCGGTCGAGCGTCTTGTCATCGGACTTCAGCTTGCGCTCGGTCGCCGTGTCGGGGACCTGCTTCACGCAGACGACGATGTTCATGGCCGGTGGCCGACCTCCCGTGTTCGCGTACGCCACCGCGTCGCTGCGGTTGACGCCGGCTCGGTACGTGCACGCGGGGCACGTGCACGCGGTGCCAAGACTGCCAGGTGCCCGGAGGCGGTGTGGCAGCGGGTGACCCGGTCGGGGCACGCCCCACCCGGCCTCCCGAGATTATGTTACCCGTCGGTAGTTTAGGTGCAAACCGCCAGGTTGCGCGGCCCGCCCCGGACGGCTGAGATCTTCCCCGACGGTCACCTCCCTACCATACCGAACTATGTTCCGGTGATGGCGCGCGCCCCCGGTGTCGCCGGGACGGATCCCCGGCGCCCCGGACCTCTTCGGTCCGGCCGGGCGCCCAGCCCGGCCCCCCGACCGGCCCCCGACCGGCCTTTCAACCGGCGATCAGGATCGCGACCAGCACGAACACGACGGTGCCCAGCACGAGTGCCAGCGCGGGGGTGCTGAAGAACGTGCTCAGGATCGCCCAGAGCGCGACGGTCCCGGCCCCGGCGGCCAGGTCGACGCTCAGGCGCCGGCGGTCCCGCCGGGCGAACAGGGCGATCCCGGCGTCGGCGAGCAGCACCGAGCCGTACCCGGTCAGGAACAGCAGTGACACCTCCGGCAGCGGGTCGGAGGCGGTGGCCGCCGTCAGGGAGACGAGCAGGCCGGCACCGACGACCCAGCGGCGGTGCAGGACGACCCTGCGGCGCTCGGTGGCCTCCTCGGGCGAGGGCCGCCCCGCCCGCGGGCGGCGGCCCGGGCGCCACTCGCGGGTGACCAGGCCGTGCACCCCGGCCTCGCCGGGACCGCGGGACCACCGCCCGCGCGGTTCCGCGGCCACCGGCCGCGGAACCGGGGCGACGCCCAGCCGGGTCAGGAGCGCGTCCGCGGGCGGCCGCGCGGCGGGGTCGCGCAGCATGCACTCCCGGAGCAGAGGTTCCAGCCACCCGGGGACACCCTCCAGGTCCGGCGGGTGGTGGACGACCCGGTAGCCGATCGCCGAGGCCGGGCCCGTGCCGTAGGGGTGCCGCCCGGTGGACGCGTACGCCAGCGTCGCGCCGAAGGCGAAGACGTCGGCCTCCGCGCCGGACCCGGTGCCCTCCAGCACCTCGGGCGCGAGGTAGCCGGGCGTGCCGATCACGGCGCCCGAGGCGGTGACCGAGGGCGAGTCGAGCGCGCAGGCGATCCCGAAGTCGATGACGACCGGCTCGCCGTCGGCGATGATCACGTTGGCGGGCTTGAGGTCGCGGTGCACCACCCCGGCGGCGTGCACGGCGGCCAGGGCCCCGGCCAGGCCGCGGGCCAGCCTGGTCAGGTCGTCGCCGCCGACCGGCCCGTCCGCGGCGATCACCGAGCTGAGCGGGCGGCCCTGCACGTACCGGGTGACCAGGTAGGGGCGGGCGCCCCGCAGCGAGGCGTCCAGGATCTCGGCGACGTGCGGCCCCTGGACCAGCCGCATCGTCTCCACCTCGCGGGCGAGCCTGGTCAGGGCCGTGTCGTCGGCCGCCACGTGCGGATGCAGGATCTTGACCGCGACCGTGCGTCCCCCGGGGTCCAGCGCCAGGTGGACCTCCCCGAAACCTCCGGCGCCGAGCTTCGACAACAGGCGGTACGGACCGAGCTGTTCACCGTCCGGCGCGGGCATGCGACTCCTTCCGGCTCGTCCCCTCCATCGTGCCCCAGACCGGCCGATCCCGTACGGGGTGCGGGCGGGTGAACACCCGCCCGGGACGCGGAATCGGCGACGGCGGCGGTCACGACGCTCGCGGTGCCGATGCCGGTGCCGGTGCCGGGTGGCACGGTCCCGCCGGACGACGGGCGTGCCACCACCGGGGCGTCACTTCCAGAACGTCAGGAACCCGAGCCCGAGACTCTTCATCAGGTCGTCCACGAGGCCGGTGACGAGGTCGAACGCCCCCATGGCGCCCTCGTTCGCCGAGCGCCGCCACTCCCTGGTGAGCTCGTTGACGGCATCGGTCGGGTTCTGCCAGGGCTCGAAGGACGGGACCACGCTCAGCGCGGCCATCACCGCGAAGAACGCCAGCGTGCCCAGGACGATCGTGGTCACCATGCCGGCGCCGGGGCTGCGGATGACCGCGCTGAGCGAGCGGGCGACCGCCTTCCTGGGCTTGCCGCCGCCGGGGAGCACGAACAGCCCGGCCACGAAGGCGCCGGCCGCGTAGGCGGCGGCGAAGTTCCTGTCCATGTCACCGGCGTAGACCAGGAAGCCCCACACGCACATGCCGAACATCATCGACAGCCCGGCGGTGACCGTCGTCGCCATCCCCGACCTGATCAGCGCCCACGGCGTCCCCACCAGCGCGAGCAGGGGGTCGCCGGCGCTGTTGCCCCGGACGGAGCGGCGCTGGGCCAGGTCCGCGAAGAGGTACTCGCCCACCCGCAGGCAGAGCGCCGCGGCCACGGCGAACACGCTCACCACCACCGGCAGCACGCAGGCCAGCGCCACGAGGATCGTCAGCAGCAGCATCCCGGCCAGCGGGTGGGCGGCACGGTAGCGCTCCTGGGGCGGCGTGCGGGGCGCGGGCCGCACCGGGGGTGAGGTACGGGCCCCGCCGCGTTCCTGCGTGGGGACGTGCTGACTCGACCGCACCGGCGGCGGGTACGGCCTCGCCTGGCCGGTCGGCGGCGGGGCCGGATAACCGGCCACCCGCTGGTCGGGGTAGGGCGGCGGGGCCGCCGCCCTGGCCTGCGCCGAGGGCGGCGCGGGAATGTAGGGCGGGGGTGCCACCGAGCCGGACGCCTGCCCGCGCTCCTGCCGGGGACGGCGCTCACGCCGCTCCGGCTCGGCGTAGTTCACCGGCGGGAGCAGGTCGGAGTAGCCGGAGGTGTCCTGCGGCATGGAGCGGGTGCCGCCCACCGGCGGCGGGAGCGGCGGGACCTTGGCGCCGTCGCCGTCCAGGATCTTGGTGCCGTCGCCGCCCAGGACCCTGGTCCCGCCCTCCAGGACCGAGGTGGGCGGGGTCTCCTGGAAGACCGTCACCGACGGGTCCAGGTCCCGGGCCAGCCGGAGCAGCTCGCTCGCCACCGGCCGCGCCACCGGGTCGACGGCCAGGGCCCTCCTGAGCCAGCCCCGCAGCCACGCGGGGGCCAGGTCGATGTTCGCCCGGCCCTCCATGATGTTGAAGCAGACGACCTCGAAGCTGCCGGTGCCGAACGGCGGCTTGCCGGTCGCGCCGAAGAAGACCGTCGAGGCCAGCGCGTGCACGTCGGCGGCCTGGGTGATCTCGGAATCCCGGATGATCTCCGGGGCCAGGTAGCCGGGCGTGCCGACGAACATGCCGGTCTGGGTCAGCCGGGTGGCGTTCACCAGGTGCGCGATACCGAAGTCGATGACCAGCGGGTCACCGTTGACGATCATCACGTTGGACGGCTTGAAGTCGCGGTGGATCACGTCGGCGGCGTGGATGGCCACCAGGGCCGCGCACATGCCCCGCGCCAGCCGGATGACCTGGTCGTCGGGGAGCGGGCCGTCCTGCAGAACGGTCTCCTCCAGCGTGCGGCCCGGCGCGAACCGGGTCACGATGTAGGGCTGCCTGGCCGTCAGCTCGGCGTCGAGGACCTCGGCGACGTGCGGGCTGCGCACCCGCCGCATGGTCTCCACCTCGCGGGTGAGCCGGTCGCGCGCCTTGAGGTCGGCGGCCACGTGCGGGTGCAGGACCTTCACGGCCACCTCGCGCCCGTCCTCGTCGAGGCCGAGGTGGACGACGCCCATGCCGCCTTCGCCGATCTTCCTCAGCAGCCGGTACGGACCCAGCCTCTCGGGCGCTCGCGTGTCCCCCGTCATCGCGCCGCCTTCTCTCGTAGGGCGTCCAGTTCGTTTACCACCTTCGTCACCGTTTCGCCGCTGACCGGCGCCCACACCGCCTCCCGTGCCCGCTCCCCCACCATGCCGGCCGCCAGGAGGAGCATCAGCACCGCCACCGCGGCCGTCACCGACGCGGCGGCCATGGCCGCGGTGCGCGACGGCAGCAGTGATGCCAGCGTACGTCGCATCTGGCGGCTCGGGCCTTCCACGCCGGGTCCGGCGCAGACGGTCCAGAGCGCCACGGCGGCGCCGCAGCTCAGCGCGTTGACGACGAGCACCTTCCCGACCAGCATGAGCAGGAGCGTCACCGGCAGCCCGAGGACCAGCGCGTACGGCACCAGGGCGACGGTGATGCCGATCGACTTCGCCAGCTCGGCCGGCCGGCCGAGCACCCGCACGACGTCCGTCGCCGCCGCGGCGGCGCTCCTGCGCCCGTTGAACACCGGCTGGGCGATGTCGGCGGCGCGCAGCAGGATCACCACCGGGAGCGCCACGGCGGCGACGATCACCGGTGCGAGGACCGCGGCGACCGTCATGACGGCCAGCATCAGCAGGCCCGCCACGCCGTAGGCCCTGGAACGCTGCAACGCCGACCCCGGCCGCTGGCCGGGATGGAGCGGCGAGGGCGTCGCGGACACCACCGGGGACACCGGCGGGGGCACCGGCGGGGGCGCGGGGGCGTGCCGGTCCTGCTGGTAGTAGGAGTGCTGCTGCTGCGCCTGGGGGTGCGGGTAGGGATAGGGCGGCGGCACGGCCGGACGCGGCGTGTGCGGGGTCTGCTGCTCGAACGGCCGCTGGTGCGGATACGGCGTATGACCCGATGGCGGCACCGGCCCCGCCTGCGACCGGTCCTGCCCCGGCCGGTCCTGCGGGATCGGCGGCGCCTGCCGGTCGCCGTAGTGGCGCAGGTAGTCCTGAAGGTCCTGGGGACGGACGCGCTGGGTGGGGATGTCCCCGTCGGGGACGGGCGTCGTGGCGCCCTCGTCGGCGCCCGGCTCCCCGGGCCGTCCGTGTCCGGCCGTGCCACCCGCCACACCCGGGGCGCGGGTGGGGACGTCCTCCGGGGAGAGCATGCCGGTGGGAAGGTCGTGGGAGGAGCGCTGGGCCTCGGCGGCCTGGCGCAGCTCCTCCGGCGTCACCCGCCGGGTGGGCCACGGGTCGGCCTCGTCCTGCCCGAGCAGCGAGACGTACTCGTGGGGCTGGGCCGCCGGGGTCGGGGGAACTCCGGTGGGGTGGGGGAACGCCGGGCGCGAGGTCACCGGGGTCGGCACGTCTCCCGGGTCGGTGCCCGGCCCGCCGTGGCCGGGCCGCGCGCCGGACAGGCCGGCGAGACCCGCCGCGCCGGCGGCACCGGCGGCACCGAGAACGCCGGGGGCGCCGGGGGCGCCGTACGGGCCGGGGGCGCCGAACGTGCCGTGGCCGTCGTCGAACGCCGCGACCGTGCTGATCTCGTCGGGCACCGGGTGGCGGCCGGCCGAGGGCAGCAGGCGTCCCACCTGCGCGGCCAGCTCGGCGGCCGGGGGCCGCCTGGCCGGGTCGCGCTGGAGCGCGGCGCGCAGCACCGGCTGGAGCGGCTGCGGGACGGCGTCGACGTTCGCCTTGCCCGCCGTGATGTTGTAGAAGATCATTTCCAGCGTGCCCTTGCCGAAGGGCGGCCGGCCGGTGGCGGCGAAGACCAGGGTGCCCGCCCAGGCGTGCACGTCGACCTCGGGACCCGCCTCGTGCCCCTCGATGATCTCGGGGGCGAGGTAGCCGGGGGTGCCGATGAACATGCCGGTCTGGGTGAGGCGGGTGGCGTCGACCGCCTGGGCGATGCCGAAGTCGATGAGGACCGGCTCGCCGTCCAGGATGAGCACGTTGCCGGGCTTGAGGTCGCGGTGGATCACCCCGACCGAGTGGACCGCGGCCAGCGCCGAGGCCACGCCGTGCGCGACCCGCAGCAGCGCGGGCAGCTCCATCGGCCCGTCCTGCTTGATCACCTCGTCCAGCGGCCGGCCGGCGACGTAGCGCGTCACGATGTAGGGGCGGTGGCCGGTCACGTCGGCGTCGATGACCTCGGCGATGTACTCGCTGCGCACCCGCCGCATGGTCTCGACCTCGCGCGAGAGGCGGCGGCGGGCGACGTCGTCACCGGCCACCTCGGCGCGCAGGACCTTGACCGCCACCTGCCGGCCCTGGGGGTCCACCGCGAGATGGACCACGCCCATACCACCCTCGCCGAGCCGCCTCAGCAGCCGGTAAGGACCCAATCGGTCGTCCTGATTCATGGCATGAAGCACCATATCGGCTTAGACCCCGCCCACGAGATGAACCATCGGGCCACATTCTCCGACTGAACAACGTCCATCGAACCTCGACGGTTTCCCGATTACCTCTCTCACTTAATCTCATTTTCGCTTCGGTTCGCCAGACGAAGAACCGTCGCGTTCTTCAGTTCGGCGAGCAGTGAACCGGGAACGGCCAGTTTGGAACGGCGGACACCGCTGCCGATCACGACCAGCGGATGGGCCGCCACCGCCTCGTCGACCAGCACCGGCCAGTCGGCGGGCAGCCCGAGCGGGGTGATGCCGCCGTACTCCATCCCGGTCAGCGTGACCGCGTCGTCCATCGGCGCGAACGAGATCTTCCGCGCGTCCAGGTGGCGCCGGACCACGCCGTTGACGTCCGCCCGGGTGGTCGCCAGGACCAGGCAGGCCGCGTAGCGGGTCTCCCCGGCCCGCCTGGCGGCCACGACCACGCAGTTGGCCGACGCGCCCGGGTCCACGCCGTAGCGCTCGCAGAAGGCCGCCGTGTCGGCCAGTCCCGGGTCGATCTCGGCGACCTCGACCCCTCCGGCGAGCTCGGCGACCGCGCGCGCCACCGGCTCGGCCAGCAGGTCCGGCCGTTCCCGGGCACTCGTCCAGTCCAACGTTCCGGTCGCCATCGCCGTCTCGCCTCCTCGGGTCCTCCGCACCGCGGGCCCCTCCCACCTCGGGAGACGACTCCGCACCGAAGACCTTACGGCCGGGCGGCCCGCGACGCGCGGGGACGGCGGCCGGCCCGCGGCCGAGGGCGACGGACGCCCGGCGCGGGGACGGCGGACGGTCAGGAGGTCGTCCGCATGACCCTGCCGTGCAGCTCGGTGACCGTCCTGCGCGCCGACTCCATCGCGCCCGCCTGCCAGGCGACCAGGTGGGTGAGCCAGTCGCCGGCGAAGTGGACCCGGCCCGCCGGCTGCTGCAGGAGGGTGAAGGCACCCCGGTAGGAGGGCCACCTCACCCAGCCGCCCTCCACGTGCGGCCTGCGCCGCCAGGCGATCGAGACGCTGGAGCGCAGCTCGGCGCGGTACTTCTCGCCGTGGATCTTCTTGCCCTGGGTGAGCGCGCGGGCGCGGCGGGCCTCGTGCGTGAGCCCGGCGTACCGGTCGGCGTTCTCCTCGGTGTTGTAGTAGCCGACGACCAGGCCGCCGCGCGAGTGGTAGCCGTGCGAGGGGTACCAGATGTGGGTGATGTCCAGGTCGGTCTCGGTGACGCCGCCGTAGATGCGGTCGTCCGTCTCCCACCAGCGCCTGCCGTACTCCAGCCCGATCTTGCCTGCGGAGACCGCGACGGGGGTGCGGAGCGCGGCGGTGACCGGGGCGCCGAGGTTGTGCGGCAGGCGGGCCAGCAGGTGGGGCGGCAGCGTCGCGATGCAGTAGTCGGCGCGGACGGCGCCGCCGGGGTGGGTGACCTCCACCCCGTCGGGCAGGTTCCTGATGCCGGTGACCGGCGTTCCCGTCCTGATCCGGTCGCGCCCGACCGCGTCGGCGAGTGCCGTGACGATGCCGTCCATGCCGCCCACCGGCTGGAACATCGGCGTGGCCTGGTCGTAGCCGAAGTCCATGGTGACGGCCCTGCCGGTGCCCGCGGCGAGCACCTGGCGCAGCGAGGGCGCCGCCCCCAGCGGCACGCCCTCGCCCACCCCCGGCCAGGTCTCGAAGCCCCGGCGGGTCGAGCCCCGGTAGGACAGGTCGGGGCCGAGGTCGCCGAAGCGCCGCAGGAACTCCGCCAGCCGCTCGCGGTCGTCCGCGGTGAGGCGGCGGTTCAGCGCCCCGGAGTCGCTCACCTTGGCCAGCAGCTCGGCGACGTGTCCGTACAGGTCCGCGCGGGCCGCGCGCGCCCGCACCGGGGCGGTCATGCCCCGCGTGTAGACGTACGCCGACGCGTTGTTGTTGACGAACGTCTCGATGGGGACGCCCAGCTCGCGGCAGTAGTCCATGGTGACCATCCACGGCGCGATCCGCCCGGCCCCGGCGTTGAAGTAGACGCCCTCGTCGAACGCGGCCGTCTGCGCCGGCCCGCCCAGCTCGTCGAGCCGGTCGCCCGCGCGCAGCGTGAGGTTCCTGCCGCCCACCCGGTCGGACGCCTCCAGGACCGTGCAGTCGTACCCGGCCTTGCCCAGCTCGTACGCGCAGGTGAGACCGGCGACGCCCGCGCCGAGGACGACCACGCTGGCCGCCGCCCGGCCGCCGAGGGAGAAGTCGGAGGGCCGCGGGGGCGTGTAGTCCCGGTCCTGGGAGTCCGGGGCCAGGCCCAGGGCGCCCATGGCCGCGAACATGGCCCCGGCGCCCCCGGCCGCGCCCACGCCGACCAGCAGCGCCCTGCGCGTCAGGCCCCCGCCGGCGGTGGCGGGAGCGGCCGG
>NZ_JBFABE010000006.1:20060-69403 GCF_040640155.1 Streptosporangium sp. NPDC023615 | reverse complement strand
GCAGTGGCGGCAGTGGCGGCAGTGGCGGCAGTGGCGGCAGTGGCGGCAGTGGCGGCAGTGGCGGCGGGAGCGCCCGGGGCGGGACGTGAGGGATCGGGGGGGATCGGGGAGGACATCGCGGGATCAGCCGTACGCGCCGCTGCCGCAGGCGACCTGGCCGCCGATCATGGCGAAGAGCCCCATGAGCGCCATGATCTGCGAGAAGTCGTCGGTGGTGAACTCGGTGTGCCGGGGGCCGGCGGCCGTCACGCCGGGCACCAGCGCGCACCCGGCGGCGATCGCGGTGGAGTTCCACTCGACGCCCAGGGTGAACGGCGGCTCGGGCGCGTACAGGCGGAAGTCGGCCACCCGGTCCAGCGCGCGGGCGGCGGCCTCGCGGATGCGCGCCTGGGCCACGGCGGGCGGCAGCAGCTCGGCGGCGAACCGGTCGACGCCCCGTTTGACCGCGACGGTCTCCACGTCGCCGAGCAGCTCCCTGGCCTCCTCGCAGACGGCCTCGTCCCCGGTCACCAGGACCACCGGCACGCCGAGCGACCCGGCGAAGGCGGCGACCAGGCGGGTCTCGCCGCACACCTCGCCGTTGAGGTGGACGTCCTGGATCTCCCTGCCCATCCAGGTGTGGTTGAGGACGCCGTGCCGCACCCCGGCCCGCGCGTGGTAGCCGGCGAAACAGGCCGCCCGGTAGCTCGCGTCGAGCCCCTGGCCCATCCGCAGCGGCTTGCCCGGCCCGCGCAGCAGGGTCGCCCGCTCGTCGAGCAGGTCGATCCTGAGGTTCTTCGTCGACCCGTGGGCGTCGTTGACCCGCACGGCGGTGGCGCCGCCGTCGAAGGCCCCGGCCACGACCGCGTTGACGTCCGCGGTCATCAGCTCGCAGCCGCGCTCGTAGCCGCGCCCGCCGGCGTGCATCTCCTCGGGGTCGGTCAGCCCGGTGACGCCCTCCATGTCGGCCGAGACGTAGACCTTCACGCCGCCCCCCAGGTCTCGACGCGCCGCGCCTCGTCCTCGCTCATGAGACCGATCTCCCCTGTCACGACGTCACGAATCCGCGCGCGCCACGGCTCGGGGATCTCCTCGATCGCGGGCGGGTAGCAGCGCTCCAGCCAGGCGGTGGAGGACTCGGTCGCGCCCAGGTACCGCGCCGCCGCGCCGAAGACCGTGTCCTCGACGCCGGGCACGCGGGCGCAACCGTACTCGATCATCTCCTGGCCCCCGTACGGGGGCGGCTCCTGCCACTTGCGCGCGACCGGGCGGCCCGCGGTGATCGTGGTGCGCAGCGGGCGGCGTTCGACGGCGGCCTGGATGAGCTCCTTGTACAGGCACTTGCCGCAGGTCCCGCAGGGGCCGCCGACGCCGCGCAGGCACCAGCGGAGCTGCTCGCGCAGGTCGGAGTTCAGGGCCAGGCGCATCGTGACGGCCTCGCTCACCCCGCCCACCGGGAGCACGATGTGTACCCCGGCCGCGGCGAACGCCCGCCCCCAGGCGCCGTGCGGGGCCCACATCGGGTTGTCGGGCGTGTAGCGCAGCAGGTAGCGGTCGCCCCCCAGCCAGCGTGAGCCCAGCTCGTAGCCGAAGGCCAGGCCGCCCAGGTCGAGCTCGTCGGCCATCAGCAGCGCGCCCGCGGCGACCGCGTGGTGCTCGGGGTAGCCGGGCCGGGGCTCGGCGAGCGTGAACTCCAGGTCCGAGCCGACCACGGTGAGGTCGCGGCCGGTCTTGCCCGCCAGCTCGGCGAGCACGTCGGCGCGGTAGTGGGTCCAGCGGTTGGGCACCCTCGGGTGGGAGAGCCGCCGGAAGTGCACGAACGGCGCGTCCGGCAGCATGGCGGCCACCGCGACCGAGTCCGCGCCGCCGCTGTAGGAGATCGCCAGCGTGCCGCCGGACCGCGCGCCCTCGCCGGCGGGACCGGCCTCGACCCCCCAGCCGTCGCCGATCGCCCCGGCCAGGCCGTCGGAGATCGGCCGGTCGAAGACGATCCGGCGCCTGGTCCACGGGGCCACCACGGTCCACGCGGCGAGGGCGAGCAGGTCGGGGTGGATCTCGCGCGGGGTCCGCGGCAGCTCGATCCGGAACGAGTTCGTGGCCAGCCTCAGCGGCTGGCCGTCGGCGCACAGGCCGGTGACGTCGTCCTCGGCGTCCAGGCGGAACACCATGCGCCAGACGTCGCCGCCGGCCGTCCAGGTCACCCTCACCCGGCGCTCCCCGCGAGCGCGGGCCCGCCGGCGGCGGGGCCGTCGGCGTCAGGGCCGTCGGCGGGCCCCGGCGCGGCGTTCTCCCGCGTGGCGCCCCCCCGTGCCGTGTTCTCCCGCTTCTCCCGCGCGGCGTCTCCCCGCGCGGCGTCCCCTCGCGCGGCGTCGGAGCGGTCCACGGCCTGCCAGAGCAGCACCTCGTTCCTGAGCACCTCCTCCAGCGCCACCGCGGTCTCCCGGGCCAGGCGGTGGGCGTCGTCCCAGCGTCCGGCCCGCGCCGGGTCGAGGCGGGTCCCGGCCACCTGCGCGCGCAGCTCGACGACCTCCGCGCGCAGCGAGGTGACCTCCCTGGCCAGCGTCCGGACCTCCCAGAGCGCGTCCTTGACGTCCTGCCGGTGGTCGGCCCTGGAGATGTACCGGGCGTCGAACCAGCCGAGGACGGCCCTCCGCAGCGGGGTGGGCACCAGCGCACGCCTCGTCAACCGCACCATGGTCGGCACGATACCGGCAACGCCGGACCAACCAGGACCAATCCCCGTAAGCCTCGGCGTTCCCTGCGGGTCCGGCGGACCCGACGGGCTCGGCGAACCCGGCGAACCCGGCGAACCGGCGGACTCGGCGGACTCGTCAGCGGCCGGTGAACTCCGCCTTCGACCTCTCGGAGAAGGCCCGCATGCCGGTCGTGGCGTCCTCGGTGGCGAACAGGCCGGAGAACTGCAGGCGCTCGATCTCCAGACCGGTGTCCAGATCGGTCTCCAGGCCGCGGTCGATCGCCTGCTTGGCCGCGCGCAGCGCCAGCACCGGGCCGCCGGTGAACCGGCCCGCGTAGGCGAGGGCCTCGGCGTGGACCTCCTCGTCGGGGACGACCCGGTCCACCAGACCGAGGGAGAGCGCCTCGGCGGCGGACACGTGGCGCCCGGTGAGGATGAGGTCCTTGGCCCGGGAGGGGCCGATCAGCCGGGGCAGCCGCTGGGTGCCGCCCGCGCCCGGGATGATGCCCAGCAGGATCTCCGGCTGGCCCAGCTTGGCCGACTCGCCGGCGATCCTGACGTCCGCGCACAGGGCCAGCTCGCAGCCGCCGCCCAGCGCGTACCCGTTGACCGCCGCGACCACGGGCTTGCCGATCCGCGCCACCGCGGTGAAGCAGTCCTGCAGGACGCGCGAGTGGGCCGCCATGTCGGCGTACGACATGCCGGCCATCTCCTTGACGTCCACCCCGGCCGCGAAGACCGGCCCCCCGTAGAGGACCACCGCGTACACGCCGGCGTCGGCGTCCACCTGCCGGGCGCACTCGGCCAGCTCCAGCTGGGCCTGCAGGTTGAGCGCGTTCATCTTCGGCCGGTCGATCCTGATCGTCGCGACCCCGCCGTCCGTCTCCACCCGTACGAACTCGCCCATGAGCGTCCCTTCGCCGAACCTCGCCCCACGCGGCCGGCCCGCGACCGGCCGCGGGTGTCCCACCGTGTCGTGGTCCACCGTGCCGTGGTCCAACATAGGGCGCGGCTCAGTTGACGGGCATCGCCAGGTCCCTGCTCTCCTCGGCGCCGCCGCCGGTGCCGTCCGTGCCGGCGGCGCCCTCGGCGGCGGCGCCGGTCGCGGCGCCGGTCGCGGCGGGCAGGGCGGCCAGGACGGACGGGGCGGCGATCGTCCTGCGGTAGATAGCCTCGTAGCCGCGGGCCATCGCCTCCACGCAGAAGAAGCGCTCCACCCGCGAGCGGCAGTCGCGCGGGGAGATCGCCCCCACCGCCTCGACGGCGGCGGGGAGATCGGCGGGGTCGCCGCGCACGAAGCCGGTGAGCCCGTCCACGACCACCTCGGGCACGGCGCCCCTGCCGAGGGCGACCACGGGCGTGCCGCAGGCCATGGCCTCGATCATGACCATGCCGAACGGCTCCTCCCAGAGGATCGGGAAGATCAGGCATCTGGCCGCCGCCAGCAGCTCGTGCTTGCGCGCGGTGCCGGCCTCGCCGAGGTACTCGGCGTCGGGGCCCAGCCTGGGCCTGACCTGGGCGTCGAAGTAGGCGTGCTCGCCCTTCTCGACGAGCTTGCCGGCCAGCAGGATGCGCCGCCCGGCCGCGCGGGCCGCGTCGATGGCCAGGTGGGCGCCCTTGTCCTCGTTGAACCTGCCCAGCCAGAGCACCCAGTCCTCCTTGTGCTCCCTGAACGGGAAGGTCCCGGCGTCGACGGCGTTGTGCACCACCCCCGCCCAGTTCAGCTCGGGGGCGACGCGCCGCTGGGCCTCGGAGATGGCGACCATCGAGGCCGTGGCGCCGAGCACCCGGTAGTAGTCGCCGAACTCGCCCCCCACGTCCCCGTGGCAGGTGACCACCGTCGGGGCGGTCCTGGCGGGCGCGGACAGCGGACCGGCCAGGGAGTGGTCGTGGACGACGTCCACCGCGAGCCCCCCGCTCATCGCGTGGACCCTGGCCGCGTGCAGCACCTCGGGCAGCGACTCCCCGATCCGCTCGGAGGGCGCCTGCCCGCAGGTGGCCAGGAAGCGGGCGGACGTGCCCGCCCTGCCCGCCCCGATCAGCGTGACGTCGTGCCCGCGCCGGGTCAGCCCGGTGACGAGACCGGCCACCATCGACTCGATGCCGCCGTAACCGCGGGGCGGCACGTCGTACCAGGGCGGCGCGACCATCAGGACGCGCATGCGCCCGGACCGGTCCGGGATGTCTGTGGAAGAGAACATGGCCACCTCACCTGCGAGGGCGCCGAACGACGCGTGGGACGCGTAGGGCACCGACGGACACGTGGGAACAGCGGGGAGCGACGGGAGCGCGTGCGGGCCGCGGAGGGGGCGCCGGGGACACGCGCGTCAGTGGGCCGGCCACATCGCCCTGGCCGGTGGCCCGCGCGGCTCGTCGATCAGCGTGATGCCCGGGGGCAGGCCGCGGACGGACGCGCCGGCGCCGCCCACCTCGATCGTGACGTCGGAGCCCGCCAGCGCGAGCCCGTCGATCCGCAGGCCCTCCAGCCCGGACGGGCACAGCCGGACGTACCCGCCGGGTATGGAGGGGTCGAACCGGAGCATGCTCCGCAGGAGCTGGATCGGGGCGGCGGCGGCCCACGCCTGCGGGGAGCACGAGGACGGGTAGGGCACCGGCCAGGTGAACTCGGCCCGGTCGAACCCGCAGAACAGCTCCGGCAGCCGCCAGCCGAACGCCTCGGCCGCGTCCAGCAGGCCGCAGGCGACCCGGTTCGCCTCCCGCTCGAGGCCGTAGCGCATCAGGCCCGCCGCGATCAGGGCGTTGTCGTGCGGCCAGACCGAGCCGTTGTGGTAGCTCATCGGGTTGTAGGCCCCCATGTCGCCGGCCAGGGTGCGCACCCCGTACCCGGTGAACATCCGCGGTGAGAGCAGCAGCTCGGCCACGGTCGCGGCGCGGTCCTCGTCCACGATGCCGGTCCACAGGCAGTGGCCCATGTTCGAGGCGAGGCTGTCGACGGCGCGCCCGGCACCGTCCAGCGCGACCGCGTAGTGGCCGCGGCCGGGCAGCCAGAAGCGCTCGTTGAAGGCGTCCCTGATCCGGCCGGCGCGGGCCGTCCACTCCGCCTCCGCCGCGCCCTCCCCCGCCTTGGCGGCGAAGTGGGCGCGCGCGAGGTAGGCGGCGTAGACGTAGCCCTGGACCTCGGCCAGCGCGACGGGCGGGCGGGCCAGGGTGCCGTCGGCGAAGCTGACGCCGTCGAAGGAGTCCTTCCACCCCTGGTTGACCAGCCCGTGGTCGGTCTTGCGGCGGTAGGACAGGAAGGGGTCGGCCGACCTGCGGATCCAGTCGAGGGCGGCGTCGGCGTGCGGCAGGAGCTCCTCCACGGCCTCGTCGTAGACGCCCCAGCGGCTCAGCTCGCCCAGGACCATCACGAACAGCGGGGTGGAGTCCACCGAGCCGTAGTAGGCGCGGCTCGCGTACGGCGAGGCGCCGCCCCGCCGGTCGAAGCGGAGCTCGTGCAGGATCTTGCCCGGCTCCTCCTCGGTCAGCGGGTCGCTCACCGCGCCCTGCAGCCTGGCCAGGCGGCGCAGCGTGCCCAGTGCCAGCGACTGGTCCATCAGGAGCGCCATCCACGAGGTGATCAGCGAGTCGCGGCCGAACAGGGTCATGAACCACGGCGCGCCCGCGGCGACCGTGGGAGGGTCGTCGGGCCGGTCCGGCTCGAAGAGCCGCAGCGCCCCGAGATCCTCGGCCGAGCGTTCCAGGACCTTGGACAGGATCCGGTCCGGAGTCGTGATCACCGGGCTCCGTCGCTCCCAGTCGGCGCGGCGCCTGGCCGGCTCGGCGTGCTCCAGCGGGCGATGGGCCGGGAACCGGCCCGGCGACTCCTCGCCCTCCAGGATGGGGGTGACCTGCAGGCCGGTCGTCCATTCGCCGCGCGCGGGAACCAGCACGCGGAAGACGAGCAGGCCGGGCACGGCGAACGGCGCCGGTTCGGCCACCACCCTGGTGCCGCGCGCGCGGCAGGCCGAGACGATCAGCAGCCCCGACCGGTCGGCCGTCGTCTCCATGTCGGTCACGTGCCGGACCCGTCCCGCCTTCACCTCGAACAGGTCGGCCATGTCGGAGCCGACGTGCAGGGCGACCACGCACCCGGCGGGCTCGTCGGCGAGGTTGCGCAGGGTCAGGTCCTCGCGCAGGCCGCCGCCGACGTAGCGCTCCCTGATCACGAGCAGGCTGCTCTCGACCCGTCCCGGGCGCGGCCCGGCCCGTCCGAGGAAGGTCGCGTGGTACGGCTCCCCCGACAGCACCCGCAGCGCCTCCACCGGCAGCTCGTCCACCCGCAGCTCCCAGCGCGACAGCAGCCGGGTGTCGGCGTGGTAGACCCCCTGCACCCCGCCCTGCAGGATGTCGCCGTTGCGCGCGGACACGCAGAACGAACCGCCCTCGACCAGGGTGACCGTGGTGTCGCCCAGCGCGGCCGGCTGTCCCTCGGACGTCCATGCGCTCACTGACCCGCCCCCAGCTTAGGGATATGTCGGTCATATGGGGATTCCCGGGATAAAGAGCGGAGAACGCCACAAAAGGCATTATTAGCGTCTTTTACCTGTTAAGAGGGGCCGTGGGTTCGCGTCCGGCGCCCGCCCGGCCCCGGGCCGGTCTCCCGCGTCCCGACAAAGGCCGCGAAAAGCGAAGCCTCCCCACATCGGTTGGAGTCACAGCCCGGCGGATCCTGGCATACCCGCTCGTTAACAGATAGTAGTCATCTCATTACCATTGGTGACGATCGAAGGAGGGCACGTGCCAGGTATCGACCGTCGGGGGTTCGCCAGGCTGGCCGGGCTGGGCGCGGTGGGGGCCGTGGGCTCGGCAGTGGGCTCGACCCCGGTGGCCCAGGCGGGGGTCCCGCTCGCCGATCCGGCCCCCGCGCGCACCGGACAGCGCAACGCGAGGCGCTGGGACACCTGCGTGTCCGTGGCGCGCGACCTGCTGCTGGTCGGCGAGGACGGCTCCGACCTCAAGCTGAGGTACCTCAAGGTGCTCATCGACGACGGCCTGCCCAGGGCCCGCTCGCCCAAGCGGGTCCTGGTCGTCGGCGCCGGGATCTCCGGGCTGGTGGCCGCCACCCTGCTCAAGCGGGCCGGGCACCGGGTCACCGTCATCGAGGCCAACGGCAACCGGATCGGCGGCCGGATCAAGACCTTCAGGTCCGGTTTCGCCGACCGGTCGCAGTACGCCGAGGCCGGGGCCATGCGCATCCCGGACTTCCACCCGCTCACGCTCGCGCTCATCGACAAGCTCGGCATCTCCCGCCGGCTGTTCTACAACGTGGACGTCCGCCCCGGCGACGCGGCCACCGGCCCGGTCCCGCCCGTCGTCTACACCCCGCGCCAGGGGCCGGCCTGGCGGTCGGGCCCCTCGCGCGGGGAGTTCACCGCGCCCGCGCGGGCCGACCACACCTGGATCCGGGTCAACGGCATCTCCCAGCGCCGCGACGAGTACGCCAGGGACCCGCGCCGGATCAACGCCTCGTTCGGGCTGGACGACCGCAGGACGGCCGGGAGGATCCTGGACGACGCGCTCGACCCGGTCCGCGACCTCTTCTCCGTCGTGCGCGGCTCCGGGCGGGTCGACAAACCGCTGCCCGAGCTGATCGAGGGCTGGGCCCGGGTGCTGCAGGAGTACGACGACCACTCGATGAACCGCTTCCTGCGGGAGCGGGCCGGGCTGAGCGACGCGGCGATCGACTGCATCGGCACCCTGGAGAACCTCACCTCCCGGCTGCCGCTGTCGTTCATGCACACCTTCCTCACCCGCAGCCTGGTCAACCCCTCGGCGACCTACTGGGAGATGAGCTCCGGGAGCTGGGAGCTGCCCCACCGCCTGCGTCCCGGGCTGGGCGGCGACATCCGGATGGACCGCCGGGCCACCCGGATCGAGCAGACCGCCCGCGGCGTGCGCGTCGAGACCGTCACCGAGACCGGCAGCACCGAGTCGGCCTCCCGGCCGCAGCGCAGGGGCGAGACGTTCGAGGGGGACGTGGCGATCATCACGATCCCGTTCTCGGCGCTGCGGCACGTGGAGATCGCCCCGGCCCTTCCCTACCCGAAGCGGCGCGCGATCATCGAGCTGCACTACGACTCGGCGACCAAGGTGCTGCTGGAGTTCCGCAGGCGCTGGTGGGAGTTCGACGAGCGCGACTGGCGGCGCGAGCTGGGCTCGCGCTACCGCCCGGGGCCCGCGAGCCACACCGTGGGCGGCGGCTCGGTCACCGACAACGCCAACCGGTTCGTCTACTTCCCCTCCCATCCGGTGCCCGGCAGCGAGGGCGGCGTCGTGCTGGCGAGCTACGCCTGGGCCGACGACGCCTCCCGCTGGGACTCCATGGACGACGCCGAGCGCTACGGTCACGCGCTGCGCGGCCTTCAGGAGGTGTACGGGGAGCGCGTCGCGGAGTTCTACACCGGCCGCGGCCGCACCCAGAGCTGGCTGCGCAACCGCTACGCCTTCGGCGAGGCCGCCGTCTTCACCCCCGGGCAGATGACCGAGATCCACCCGGCCATCGCCGCCCCGGCGGGACGGCTGCACTTCGCCGGGGAGCACACCTCGCTGAAGCACTCCTGGATCGAGGGCGCTCTGGAGTCGGCCGTCCGCACCGCCCTGGAGGTCAACGCCTGACCGCCGCGTGAGGTGGACGCCGGGAAAGGACCAGGAAAGGACGAGGCCCCGTCCCGCGACGTGAGCGCGGGGCGGGGCCTTCGGTTGTGCCGGACCTCAGCGCAGGGTGCCGTTGGTCATGCCGACCGGCTCCTCCGGGACGGTGACCAGGCCGAGCTCGGCCGAGGACGCCACCAGGGGGTGGTCGGGGACGACCCTGACCGTGTAGCCGAAGGGACCGGTCCGCTCCAGCGGGACGGTCCCGGCGAAGACGGCCCTGCCGTCGTCACCGGAGGACTCGACGGTCAGGTCGGCGTAGGCGGGGTCGGCGAGGTCGTCGTGGTCCCCGACCCGGCCGTAGGCCGCCTGCACCCGGATGTCGCCGGGCTCCAGCTCGCCCAGCGCGATGGTGGCCCTCAGCTCCAGCGACGAGCCCAGCTCCGGGGTGTCCCCCAGGCCCGAGGTCTCCACGTGCTCGACCCGCACGCCCGGCCAGGCCCGGCCGACCTTGAGCTTCCAGGCCGCGAAGCCCCTGGCCCGCTCGTAGCCGTCGCCGGACAGGGCCCGCGCCGAGGTCGCGGCCGGGGCGTACAGCCCGACCACGTAGTCGCGGAGCATCCGCCCGGCCAGCACCTTGGGACCGAGCGAGGCCAGCGTGTGCCTGACCATCTCCAGCCAGCGCCGGGGCAGGCCGTCGGCGCGGTCGTAGAAGCGGTCGGCCACCTCGTGCTCGATCAGGTCGTACAGGGCGGTGGCCTCCAGCTCGTCACGCCGGTCGGGGTCGGTGACGCCGTCGGCGGTGGGGATCGCCCAGCCGTTGGTGCCGTCGTACCACTCGTCCCACCAGCCGTCGCGGATCGACAGGTTGAGCCCGCCGTTGAGCGCGGCCTTCATGCCGGAGGTGCCGCACGCCTCCAGCGGGCGCAGCGGGTTGTTCATCCACACGTCGCAGCCCTGCACGAGCAGCTGGCCCAGGGCCATGTCGTAGTCGGGCAGGAACACGATGCGGTGCCGGACGTCCTCGGAGTCGGCGAACTTCACGATCTGCTGGATGAGCTTCTTGCCGCCCTCGTCGGCCGGGTGGGCCTTGCCCGCGATCACGATCTGGATCGGCTTGACCGGGTCGAGCAGCAGCGCGCGCAGGCGGTCGGGGTCCGACAGCATCAGGGTGAGCCGCTTGTAGGAGGGCACCCGGCGGGCGAAGCCGATGGTCAGCACCTCGGGGTCGAGGGCCTCGTCCACCCAGCCGAGCTCGGCCCGGGAGGCGCCCCGGTTCAGCCATGACTGGCGCAGCCGCTCGCGGGCCGCCCGGACCAGCCGCTCGCGCATCCTGCCGCGGATGCCCCACACGTCGCCGTCGCTGACCTTGGCGATGCTCTCCCAGCCCTGGGCGCGCTCGACCAGCGTGGGCAGCTCCTGGCCGGCCAGCTCCATGATCTCGCGGCCGACCCAGGTGGGGGCGTGCACGCCGTTGGTGATGAAGCCGATCGGCACCTCGGAGGTGTCGAAGCCCGGCCACAGGCCCTGGAACATCCCCCGGCTGACCTCGCCGTGCAGCTCGGAGACGCCGTTGACCCGCTGGGCCAGCCGCATGCCCATCGCGGCCATGTTGAACTTGCCGGCCTCCTCCTCGGCGCCGAGCGCGAGGATGCGGTCGACCGGGACCGTGGGCCAGGCGTTGTCGCCGCCGAACTGGCGGGCGATCATCTCGGCGGGGAAGCGGTCGATCCCGGCGGGCACCGGGGTGTGGGTGGTGAAGACGGTGCCGGCCCGGACCGCCTCCAGGGCCTCGTCGAAGGAGAGCCTGGCCTCGGTGAGCTCGCGGATGCGCTCCAGGCCCAGGAAGCCGGCGTGACCCTCGTTGGTGTGGAACACCTCGGGCTCGGCGTGCCCGGTGACCCGGCAGTAGGCGCGGATGGCGCGCACCCCGCCGACGCCGAGCAGCAGCTCCTGCAGCAGGCGGTGGTCGGTGCCGCCGCCGTAGAGGCGGTCGGTCACGTCGCGGGCGGCGGCGTCGTTCTCGGCCACGTCGGAGTCGAGCAGCAGCAGCGGCACCCTGCCGACCTGGAGCACCCAGACCTGGGAGTGCAGCGTGCGGCCCTCGGGGAGGCTGATCTTGATCCGGACGGGGGTGCCGTCCTGCTCGCGGAGCAGGGTCAGCGGCAGGCCGCCCGGGTCCAGCGAGGGGTAGTGCTCGAGCTGCCAGCCCTCCGGGGAGAGGGACTGGGTGAAGTAGCCGTGCCGGTAGAGCAGGCCGACGGCCAGGATGGGCACCCCCAGGTCGCTGGCGGCCTTGAGGTGGTCGCCGGCCAGGATGCCCAGGCCGCCGGAGTACTGCGGCAGGGCGGCGGCGATGCCGTACTCCGGGGAGAAGTAGGCGACGGCACGGGGCGCGTCCGCGATGGTCTGGTACCACCGGGGCGCGGTCATGTACTCACGGAGATCGTCGGCCGCGTCGGCCAGCCGCCGCAGGAAGCGGCGGTCGGCGGCGAGCTCGCGGAGCCGGTCGGCCTCCACGGCGCCCAGCAGGGCGACGGGATCGTGACCGACGCGCGCCCAGATGGCCGGATCGACCTCGCCGAAGAGGTCCAGCGTCTCCGGATGCCATGACCAGCGCAAGTTCAGGACGAGCTCGCCGAGGGAGGCCAGCTCCGGGGGCAGGACGGTGCGGACGGTAAACCTACGGATTGCTCTCACGGTGCCAGACCCTAGTTACTCAGCGCCACGAGGGCGACCTCAACACTCAACGCGTCTCCCCCTCACCGGTATCAAACCGTCCCAAACACATCAGAGACAGGTCATCAACTGTGAGGACGGCTCGCCGGAGAGTAAGAGGTCTCGCACTCTATCCAGAGCCACGCATGAAGATGGACTATTGGGGCACCGGACATACGAGCCAGCCGCACTGCCCTCGGGAACCGGCCGTCCCAGCTGGGCAGGGTTCAACCCTGCCCGAGGACGGCCGCCGGGAACGCTTGAAAAACGAAGATCTTCCTTGCTGACTTCCCCGGCGGCACCGGGCGTGCCGCCGCTACCTTGAGACGCGATGATCGGACGAATTCCCATTCAGGACATCCACCCCACGGTCGATTGCGGGCGCCGCCCCGCGAAGGCCGCCGCGGGTGAGACCTTCGAGATCTCCGCGACCGTGTTCCGTGAGGGACACGACGCGGTCGCCGCGGGCGTGGTGCTGACCGGCCCCGGCAAGGTACGCGGCCCGTTGCTGCCCATGGCCGAGCTCAATCCCGGCACCGACCGCTGGGGCGTGGAGGTGACGCTGCCCACCGAGGGCGAGTGGCGCTTCCGCGTGGAGGCGTGGGGCGACCCCATGGCCACCTGGCTGCACGACGCGGCCATCAAGATCCCTCGGGATCTGGACGCCGACCTGATGTGCGAGGAGGGGGCCCGTCTCTTCGAGCGCGCGGCCAAGGCCGTCCGCCCGGCCGACTGCCGCCCGGTGACCGCTCCGCTGGCCGCCACCGTGGCGACCGCCGGAGGGGCCGCCGCCGTGGCGACCGCCGGGGGGACCGCCGGGGGGACCGCCACGGCGGCGGGCCGCAAGGGCGGGCGGGCCAAGAAGCCCGAGGTCGCCCCGGAACAGCACGTCTGCGGGCACCGCGCCGCGCTCCAGGCGGTGGCCGCCCGGCTGCGCGACACCGGCATCGACCCGCGCGCCCGGTTCAGCGTCGCGCAGGCCCCGGAGACGGCGGCGCTGCTGCGCGCCCACCCGCTGCGGGACCTGGTGACGCGCTCGGCCCCGCGCACGATCCTGGTCCACCGCCGCAGGGCGCTGTTCGGGTCGTGGTACGAGTTCTTCCCGCGCTCCGAGGGCGCGATCGTCGAACACGGTGTCGCCCCCAAGTCCGGGACCTTCGCCACCGCGGCCGAACGCCTGCCCGCCGTGGCGAGGATGGGCTTCGACGTCGTCTACCTGCCGCCGATCCACCCGATCGGGCACAGTTTCCGCAAGGGGCGCAACAACACCCTGACGCCTGAGCCGTACGACCCGGGCTCGCCCTGGGCGATCGGCTCGGCCGAGGGCGGCCACGACGCCATCCACCCGGACCTGGGCACGTTCGACGACTTCGACGCCTTCGTGGCCAAGACCCGCGAGCTGGGCATGGAGGTCGCCATCGACCTCGCCCTGCAGTGCGCGCCCGACCACCCGTGGGTCAAGGAGCACCCGGAGTGGTTCAACATCCGCGCCGACGGCTCGATCGCCTACGCCGAGAACCCGCCCAAGAAGTACCAGGACATCTACCCGCTGAACTTCGACAAGGACCCCAAGGGGATCTACGAGGAGATCAGGCGGGTGGTGCGGCTCTGGATGGACCACGGGGTGCGGATCTTCCGGGTGGACAACCCGCACACCAAGCCGGTCTCCTTCTGGGAGAAGCTGCTGGCCGACATCCACACCACCGACCCGGACGTGCTCTTCCTGGCCGAGGCGTTCACCCGGCCGGCGATGATGCGGATGCTGGCCAAGGTCGGCTTCCACCAGTCGTACACGTACTACACGTGGAAGAACTCCCGCGCGGACGTGGAAGAATACCTGGGCGAGCTCTCCCATGAGACGTCGCACTACATGCGACCGAACGTGTTCGTGAACACCCCTGATATTCTCCACGAATACCTGCAACACGGGGGAGTCCCGGCATTTCGGATCAGAGCCATACTCGCGGCCACGTCCATGCCGACCTGGGGCGTGTACGCCGGATACGAACTTGCGGAGAATGTCCCGGTAAGACCAGGCAGTGAAGAATACCTGGATAGTGAGAAATACCAGTACAGACCCCGAGATTGGGAAGCGGCCGAACGAGAGGGCCATAGCCTGGCCCCGCTCATCACGCAACTCAACTTGTTCCGAAGAGCCCACCCGGCGCTCCAGGAACTGCGTAACCTACGTTTTCACAGCGTCAACAATCCGGACGTGGTCTGCTTCTCCAAGCGGCTGCCCGGCGCCTACGACACGGCCACACGACGGCACGGCCTGGGCGATGTGGTCCTCGTTGTCGTGAACCTGGACCCGCACCACACCCATGAGGCGACGGTGTCGCTGGACATGCCGGCCCTCGGTCTCGACTGGCAAGCCGAGTTCGTCGTGGACGACGAACTGTCGGGCGAGTCGTACCGCTGGCGGCAGGACAACTACGTGCGCCTCGATCCCCACATCCACCCAGCGCACGTCTTCACTCTGCGTGCCGCGGCGGCGAACCAGCGGTGAGCCGGCCGGGTACGCGTATACCGGCAGAACAGCGGGGAGTCCACTGGTGAGTCAGCTACACGAGCCCATCCCGAACACCTTCGACGAGGAAAAGCCGCGCGATCCGTACTGGTTCAAGCGTGCCGTCTTCTACGAGGTTCTCATCCGGGGCTTCGCCGATTCCAACGGCGACGGCACCGGAGACATCCGCGGTCTCATCCAGAAACTGGACTATCTCCAGTGGCTGGGCGTCGACTGCCTCTGGCTGCTGCCGTTGTACGAGTCGCCGTTGCGTGACGGCGGGTACGACATCGCCGACTTCATGAAGATCCTGCCGGACTTCGGCGACCTCGGGGACTTCGTGAAACTGGTCGACGAGGCGCACAAGCGCGGCATGCGGGTCATCGCCGACCTGGTGATGAACCACACCAGTGACCAGCACCCGTGGTTCCAGGCCTCCCGGCACGACCCCGAGGGGCCGTTCGGCGACTTCTACGTCTGGAACGACAACGACGAGCTCTACAAGGACGCCCGGATCATCTTCGTCGACACCGAGACGTCGAACTGGACCCACGACCCGGTGCGCGGGCAGTACTACTGGCACCGCTTCTTCAGCCACCAGCCCGACCTGAACTACGAGAACCCCGACGTCCAGGACGCGATGCTGGAGGTCCTGCGCTTCTGGCTGGACCTCGGCATCGACGGCTTCCGGATGGACGCCATCCCGTACCTGTTCGAGGTCGACGGCACCAACTGCGAGAACCTGCCCCGCACCCACGAGTACCTCAAGCGGGTCAGGGCCGAGGTCGACCGGCTCTACCCCGACCGGGTGCTGCTGGCCGAGGCCAACCAGTGGCCCGCCGACGTGGTGGAGTACTTCGGCGACCCCGCAACCGGGGGCGACGAGTGCCACATGGCGTTCCACTTCCCGCTGATGCCGCGCATCTTCATGGCGGTCAGGCGGGAGTCGCGCTACCCCATCTCCGAGATCATGGCCCAGACGCCGAAGATCCCGGAGAACTGCCAGTGGGGCATCTTCCTGCGCAACCACGACGAGCTCACGCTCGAGATGGTGACCGACGACGAGCGCGACTACATGTACTCGGAGTACGCCAAGGACCCGCGGATGCGGGCCAACGTCGGCATCCGGCGGCGGCTGGCCCCGCTGCTGGAGAACGACCGCAACCAGATCGAGCTGTTCACGGCGCTGCTGCTCTCCCTGCCGGGATCTCCCGTGCTCTACTACGGCGACGAGATCGGGATGGGCGACAACATCTGGCTGGGCGACCGCGACGGCGTCCGCACCCCGATGCAGTGGAGCCCGGACCGCAACGCGGGATTCTCCGAGTGCGACCCGGGCCGGCTCTACCTGCCGGTCATCATGGACCCGATCTACGGTTTCCAGGCGCTCAACGTCGAGGCCCAGCAGCGCAGCGCGGGCTCGCTGCTGCACTGGACCAAGCGGATGATCGACATCCGCAAGCGTCACCCGGTCTTCGGCCTGGGCGAGTTCACCGAGCTGAACTCCTCCAACCCGAGCGTCCTGGCGTTCGTCCGGGAGCTGGGCGACGACCGTATGCTCTGCGTCAACAACCTGTCACGGTTCCCCCAGCCGGTGGAGCTCGACCTCCGCCGTTTCGAGGGTTCCGTACCGGTGGAGACGATGGGCGGCGTCCCCTTCCCTTCAATCGGCGAACTTCCGTATCTTTTGACGCTTCCTGGGCATGGGTTCTACTGGTTCACCTTGCCGCCCGCGTCCCAGGAGGCGTAACGCCGTGTTGACGGAGCTCCTTACCGGTTGGATCACCCACCAGCGATGGTTCGCCGGTAAGGGGCGCCCGATCGACGATCTCGTCGTCGACTCGGACGTCGAGCTCTCACCCCGCCTGCGCCACCTGATCATCTCGGTCCACCAGGCCGGTGCCCGCGACCGCTACCAGCTCCTGCTGGGCAGCGAGGCACCGGACTGGGCCCACTTCAAGGCCGCCCACATCGGCGAGGGGTACTACGACGCCGCCTACGACGCCGACCTCACCGTGACCCTGCTGGAGGGCATGGCCGAGGGCCGCGACTCGGGGCCGCTGCGCTTCCGCCACGTCGAGGGCGCGGAGATCGACACCTCCCTGCGGAGCCTGGTGCTGGGCGCCGAGCAGTCCAACACCTCGCTGGTCTACGGCGAGACCTACATCTGCAAGCTTTTCCGCCGCCTGAACGCCGGGGTCAACCCCGAGCTGGAGATCGTCACCGCCCTGGCCCGCCGGGGCGGCGAGCACATCGCCCGCCCGTACGGCTGGATCGAGGCCGACCTCGACGGCGAGCCCACCACGCTGGCGATGATGCAGGAGTTCCTGCCGAACGCCAACGACGGCTGGGCCCTGGCACTGGCCAGCGTCCGCGACCTGTACGGGGCGCTGGAGGGGTCGGCCTCCGACGCGGGCGGCGACTTCAGCTCCGAGGCCTACCGCCTGGGGATCACCACCGCCCAGATCCACCACGAGCTCGCCACCGCCTTCCCGACGGAGACGATCGAGCCGCAGGAGGTCAAGCGGATGGTCGAGGAGTTCCGCCGCCGCCTGGCCGCCGCGGTCCAGGAGGTGCCCGAGCTGGGCGAGCACGCCCACGTGGCCGAGGAGGCCTACCAGCGCGTCGCCGACGTGGCCTCCGAGACGCGGGTCCAGCGCGTGCACGGCGACTACCACCTGGGCCAGGTGATGCGCACCACCACCGACTGGATCGTCCTGGACTTCGAGGGCGAGCCCGGGCAGCCCATGGCCGAGCGCCGGGCCCTGGCCTCCCCGCTGCGGGACGTGGCCGGCATGCTGCGCTCCTTCGACTACGCCGCCCGCCATCTGCTGGCCGACCACTCCAACGCCGACGAGCTGCGCCCCCGCGCGGTGGAGTGGGCCGAGCTGAACCGCTCGTCGTTCCTGGCCGGCTACTCCGCCGGGGGCGGCCACCTGCGCGCCGAGGACGCCGTCCTGCTCCGCGCCCTGGAGCTGGACAAGGCCGCCTACGAGGTCCTCTACGAGGCCCGCAACCGGCCGGCCTGGATGCACATCCCGATGTCGGCCTTCCAGATGGGCCGCTGACGCCGGCGGGCCGCGGCCCGCGACCGGGCGGTCACGACCGGCCCGCGACCGGCCCGCGACCGGTGTGGTCCGGAGGGCCCTCGACCGGAGGGCCCTCGGCCGGAGGGCTCACGCCTCCCCCATCACCAGGCCCTCGATCGTGTGCTTCTGCGTGATCGGCACCAGCTTCTCCACCACCGGGCAGGGCAGGTGGTCGCGCACCAGTTGCGGCAGGCTCTCCCGGTACCCGCGGGTGACCGCCATGTCGTGGTGGGCGGCGTTGCCCGCGCCGGGGGCGTCGACGCCCAGGACGAGCACGGGGCGGGCCTTCTCCGAGCGGTTGACCGTGCCCCGGTGGATCGTCAGGGCCGAGCGGGCCGAGATGTCGCCGCGCTGAGGGTACTTGCGGGTCGCGCGCTCGAAGTACCGCGACCAGGTGTCCCGGGGCGGGAACATGCCGTGGTCGAACGACGGCTCGTCGTCCCACTGGGTGCCCGGGGCGATCTCGAAGGGGCCCATGTCGGGCTCGGTGTCCACGGCGGTGAGGTTGAACGCCAGGGAGGTGAGCCTGCGGTGCGCCCGGGTCTCCTCGGGCATCGGGAAGTCGCGGTGCCACGGCTGGTCGACCGCCCCGGCGAACGGCACGTCGAAGCCCAGCTCGACGATCTCGTACCGGGGGCCGAGCACGGCCGTGCAGACCGCGACCACCCACGGGTGGGTGACCAGGTCGACGAAGCCGCGCAGTTGCTCGGGGTGGATCTCGACGTAGAACCGGTTCGGGCCGCGGCCCACCGCGCCGCCCTCGCGGGCGCGCGCCTCGTGGAAGGCGGCGTCGATGTCCTCGGCGACCCGGTCCACCCAGGCCGCGTCGAAGGCGCCCCTGCGGGCCGTGATGCCGTCACCGTAGAGGGCGGCCACGGCCTCGGCCGTGGCCGCCTCGTCCACGTGCGCGTTCTTCCAGCCCGGCCGTACGGGCCCCGCGAGCCCCTCGCCGGTCGTCGCCGGGGCCGTCGCCTGATGCGTCGTGTCGGTCATGGCACTCTCCTCCTCTACCGTTTCCCTCTATGTTGCAGCGTTGCATGCAACGCTGCAACAGCTTCCGGCAGAATAGGATCGTTGATCGGTGACGACCCCGGGTCCCGTGGCGGACAGCGGTCGCGATCGCCGGGTGCCGGACGTCGCGACACGCGCGGCCCGTCCGCGCGGGCGAGGCCGATCACGGCCGGGGACGAGGCGGACGCGAAGAAGGAGGGGCGATGGCCGGCCTGAAGGAGGTGGCGGCACGAGCCGGGGTCTCGGTGCGCACGGTGTCGAACGTCGTCAACGACTTCCCGCTCGTCGCCCCGGAGACCCGGCGGCGCGTGCTGGAGGCCCTCGAGGAACTGCAGTACCGCCCGAACGCGGCGGCGCGTCGGCTGCGCGGCGGCCGGTCCGGGCTCGTCGGGCTGGTCATCCCGGAGATCGACTCACCGTACTTCGGTGAGCTGGCCTCCCTGCTGGTCCAGGAGGCGCAGGAACACTCCTGGACGTTGCTGGTGGACCAGACCGACGGCGACCCCGACCGCGAGCGCCGGCTGCTCGAGGGCATGCCCGGCCAGATGATCGACGGACTGATCATGAGCCCCTGGGGCCTGTCCCCCGCCGACCTGCGGCGGCGCGCCGACGCCGTGCCCATGGTCCTGCTCGGCGAGCAGGACGCCGCCGGGCTGATCGACCACGTGAGCGTGGACTCGGTGGCCGCCTCCGCCGAGGCCACCGGGCACCTGATCGGCCTGGGCCGGCGCCGGATCGCCGCGATCGGCGTGCAGCCGCACCTGGCCAACGGCACGGCCCGGCAGCGGGTGGCGGGATACCGGCGCGCGCTGCGCGACGCCGGCGCCCCCCACGACCCCGCGCTCGAGGTGCCGGTGGACGCCCTGCACCGGGCCGACGGGGCGCGGGCGATGGGGCGGCTGCTGGACGAGGGGCACGCCCCGGACGCGGTCGTCTGCTTCAGCGACCAGCTCGCCCTGGGCGCGCTGCGGGTGGCACTGGAACGCGGCCTGACCGTGCCGGGGGACCTCGCGGTGTGCGGGTTCGACGACATCGAGGACGGCCGGTACGCCACCCCCTCGCTGACCACCGTGGCCCCGGACAAGGCGGAGATCGCCCGGCAGGCCGTCTCCTGCCTGGCCGACCGGCTCAGGCGCCCGGCCCCCGGTGCTCCCCGGACCGCCCCGGAGGCCGCTCCTCCGGCCGGCCTCCCTCCGGCGCGCAGGATCGTGACCCCGCACCGGCTGGTGATCCGCGAGAGCACCGCCGGCCGTTCCCGGTGACCCCGTACCGGTGATCACGAGAACGCCGCCGCCTCTTCCGCCGGCCCCGTGCCGGTGATCACCAGGACACCGTCGCCTCCTCGGGTGACCCCGCCCTGCGCGGGAGCCGCACCCCGCGGCCTCGCTCAGCGCAGGAGCCACACCCCGGTGTCGGGAGGCAGCCGCCCGTCGTCCAGCGGACCGCTCGCCAGCACGACGCTCTCGTACGGCGGCAGCGCCACCGCGTCGCCGGAGAGGTTGATCACGCAGGTGAAGCCCGCGTCCCTGGAGAAGGCCAGCACGTCCGGCGGGGCGTCGATCCAGGTCACGTCGCCGGTGACGCCGCGCCGGGCGTGCAGGGCCGCGCGGTAGAGGGCGAGCGTCGAGTCCGGGTCCGCGGCCTGCGCCTCGGCGGTGCGCGCGGCCCATCCGGCGGGTTGCGGCAGCCAGGGCTCGCCCGTACCGAACCCGAACGGCGGCTCCGTACCCGACCAGGGCAGCGGAACCCGGGAGCCGTCGCGGCCCTTGACCGTGTGGCCGGAGCGGGTCCACGTCGGATCCCGCAGCACCTCCGGCGGCAGGTCCTCGACGCCGGGCAGGCCGAGCTCCTCGCCCTGGTAGACGTACACGCCGCCGGGCAGGGCGGTGCTCAGCAGCGCGGCGGCCCTGGCGCGCCGGGTGCCGAGTTCGAGGTCGGCGGGCGTGCCGTGCACGTCCGCGAAGTAGCGGGGGCCGAAGGTGGTGTCCGCCCGGCCGTAGCGGGTGACGAGGCGGGGGACGTCGTGGTTGGACAGCACCCAGGTCGGCGGGGCGCCCACCCGCGCGTGCTCGGTCAGCGTCGTGTCGATCACCTCGCGCAGGTCGCCCGCGTCCCAGGCGCAGGTGAGCATGGCGAAGTTGAAGGCCGTGTGCAGCTCGTCCGGCCGCAGGTAGCGCGCGATGCGCGCCTGGTCGGGCAGCCAGATCTCGCCCACGAAGATCCGCTCGCCCGGGTAGGAGTCGGCCACCGCCCGCCACGCGCGGTAGATCCCGTGCACCGCCTCCTGGTCCTTCCAGGGCAGATGCCCCCGGTAGCCGGCCAGGTCGGGCAGCCCCTCGGCCTTCACCAGGGCGGGGGCGACGTCGATCCGGAAGCCGTCCACCCCGCGGTCGAACCAGAACCGCAGGGTGCGCTCGAAGTCCGCGTGCACGTCGGGATGGTTCCAGTTGAGGTCGGGCTGCTCGGGCGCGTACAGGTGCAGGTACCACTCGCCGTCCGCCACCCGGGTCCACGCGCGCCCGCCGAAGGCCGCGGGCCAGTCGTTCGGCGGCCCGTCCCCGGCGTGGAACCAGAACCGCTCGCGCGCGGGCGACCCCGGCCCGGCCGCGAGCGCCTCCTGGAACCACGGGTGCCGGTCGGAGCAGTGGTTGGGCACGATGTCGATGACGATCCTGACGCCCAGCGCGTGGGCCTCCTCGATCAGCGCCTCGGCGTCGGCGAGCGTGCCGAAGAGCGGGTCGATGTCGCGGTGGTCGGCCACGTCGTAGCCGCCGTCGACCATCGGCGACGGGTACCACGGGGTGATCCACACCGCGTCCACGCCAAGCTCCGCCAGGTAGGGCAGACGGTCGCGCAGCCCCGCCAGGTCCCCGACGCCGTCACCGTCGCCGTCGGCGAAGCTGCGCAGGTAGACCTGGTAGATGGCGGCGGTACGCCACCAGGACTCCCGCCCCGCGGGGAGCCGGTCAGCCACCGAGCTCACGGACCACGGTGTCCAGCCGGTGCGCCAGCTCGTCGAGCCGCTCGTCGCTCACCTCGCCGGCCGCGCCGGCGCCCGCCCCGCCCCCGCCTCGGCCCCCGACCCGACCCTGGCCCTCGTTACCCTGGCCCTCGTTCCGGCCCTCGCCCTCGCCCCCGCCCTCGCTGAGCTGGCCCTGCAGCTCGCGGCGGCTGACGACGACCAGTCCCTCGACCTGGTCCGCCGGGACGACCCGGCACGCGCCCCCGACGAAGATCAGCGTCGCGTCGGGGTCCGGCGACGTCAGCAGCTCGCGGACGTCGTCTCGATCGACCAGTGCCATGGTTGTCGTCCTTTTCCTGTTCGTCGTGTGGTGTGCCGTTCCGCCTCGTCCGCACGTCCCGCTCCGCCCGGGTGTTCCGCGTGTCCCGCCGGGGGCGGTGCCCGGAAGACGGGAGCGGTGCCCGGGAAGGGGGTGAGACGCGCGGCCCCGGCGAACCGGCGAATCCCGGCCCGGTCCGGTGCTACCCGTGAGGCCCCGCCGTACACCGGGCGGAGGTTCGTCCCCGGAGCCCGGGAGCCGGTCCGGGAGACCCCGCGAGTCCCCCGGGGGGCATGGCCGGTCGCGGAAAAGCGGTGGACGGGCCGTCCGGGCGGTGGGACAGTCCCCCCGTGACCGTGACCCCTACTCCCCCGCCGGTCCCGCTGCCCGGTGGCCTCGTCCTGAGACAGGCGCGTCCGGCCGACCTCGACCAGATCGGGGCGCTTCTCACCGACCGCGGGGAGCCCGCCGACGCCCTCGACCACCGGCTGGTCGTGACCGATCCCGACGCCGGATGGGCGTCGTGCGCCGTGGTCGCCGACGGTGACCGGATCGTCTCCACCGCGACGCTCCTGGACGAGGAGACGCGTCTCGCCGACGTGCGGCTTCCCGCCGGTCAGGTCGAGCTGGTGGCCACCCACCGGGAGTACGAGGGCCGCGGGCTCGTGCGGGCCCTGATGGGGTGGGCGCACGAGCGCTCCGCCGCCCGGGGCCACGTCCTGCAGATGATGATCGGCATACCGTACTTCTACCGGCTGTTCGGGTACGAGTACGCCGTCGGCATACCGCCCGCGCCGCTCGTGCGCGTCCCGCCGGCCGGCGACGCCCGCTCACCGGCGCTACGAGCCGCCCGGCCCTCGGACATCCCCGCGATGACGGCGTTGCAGGAGTCGGCGCAGAGCCGGTTCGACGTGGCCGTGCCGCATTCGGCGCCGCGCCGGCGGTGGTTGCTGGCCCACGAGGCGAGCACGACCTGGGTGGTGGAGCGCGGCGGTGCCGGCACCGACGACGTCGGCGGCGTCAGTGGCGTCAGTGGCGGCGTCGGCGGCGCAGGCGTCGGTGGCGTCGCAGGTGGCGTCGTCGCCACCGGGCGCACCACACCGCCGGACGACGGCGAGGTGCTCCTGGCCGAGGCCGCCGCGCTCGACGGGGCGGCGGCGCTGGATCTGCTCCGTGGCGTGGCCGCCCTCGTCCCCGGCGGGCGGGTACGGGCCGTGGAGCGGGCCGGCACGGTGACCGCGGCGGCCTGGAGCGACCTGTTCTCCGACGGGCGGCGGACCGAGGCCGAGCAGTACTACCTCCGTGTCCCGGACGTGACGGCACTGCTGACCCGGTTGCGACCGGTGCTGTGGCGCCGCCTCGTCGCGGCCGGGATCGACCGTACCGGCCGTGACATCGTCATCTCCACCTTCGGCGCCCACCACCGGATACCCGTCCGCGCCGACGGCCTGGGCGAGGTCGTCGCCGGCGGCACGATGCAGGGGCCCGGGGCCGAAGGCGGCGCCGGGGTGGCGCCCGACCACCTGGCGGCCCTGCTGTTCGGCCCGCACGGGATGGACGGGCTGTCCCGGATCAGGCCCGACGTCTACCCCGGTCCCGACCGTGAGCTGTTCCGCGCGCTGTTCCCGCCGCTCACCGCCGACGTGCTCAGCTACTACCTGCCGTACTAGCGCCGGATCCCCGCGTCCGGGCCGCGCGGCGCGTCGTCACCGTGTCGTCACCGCGCCGGGTTCAGGCGGATCAGGGTGACGCCGTACGCGAGGATCCAGATCACCCACATCGACCAGCCGGCGAGGCCGAGGAGCCCGAGGGGACCGGTGTGGTCGATGATCAGAGGGGTGAGCGTGGCCGAGACGAACAGCAGCGCGGCCGACACCAGCCCGAGGGTGCCGTGCCAGGTCCGGATGACGCCGGCACGCAGGCCCGCCACCGACAGGCCGAGGAGGGCGAGTGCCAGGAAGGTGCCGTTGAGGGTGAACAGCGCGTCGTGCAGGGCCCACAGTCCCCCGGTCGTGGTGCCATCGTCGCCGGTCGTCGCCGAGAGTGCCAGGCGGATCGCGACGACCCCGGCGAACGTGACGTTCTGCAGCGCCAGGCCGGTGAATCCGACCAGGGACCAGGCCTCGCCCCGGTCGCGTTCGGAGCGCCGCAGCGCGGAGACCGCACCCGCGCCGAACAGCGTGGCCAGCACCCAGGCGGCGGGGGTGAGCGCCGACGCGACGGCGACGGCGCCGCCTTCGGTTCCGAAGAAGGTGTCGACCGCGCCGATCTCGGCTCCGGTGAGCGGAAGTCCCGCGGGCACCATGACCGCGTTGGCGAGGACGATCGCGACGGCGAACCCGAGGGCGGCGGCGCCGGTGACGCGCGAGAAGCCCGGCGAGGACTCCGCGAATGGCTGACGTGGCATATATTCATTATAAGCATCGTAAAGTAGCGGAGGGGCAGTGAGCTCAGAGCCGGAACGGCGTCGTTACGACTCGTTGCGCCGGGCGGCGCAGGCGCGGGAGACACGGACGGCGATCGCCGACGCCGCCCTCCGGCTGTTCGTCTCCCGGGGGTGGGCGGTGACGACCGTCCGGGAGGTCGCCCGCGAGGCGGGCGTCTCCGCGCCGACGGTCTACGCGACGTACGGGAACAAGGCGGGTCTGACCCGGGCCCTGGCGGACGCGGCCGACCTGTCGGCCGACGTGCCGAGGATGCTGGAGGAGCTGGAGAGCACGACGGTCCCCGAGCGGCACCTGGCGGCGATGGCCGCCTACGACCGGCGGCTGTTCGAGCGGGCGGGGGACGTCATCTCGCTGGTGCGCGAGGCGGCCCGCACCGAGCCGGAGCTGGCGGCGGCCTACGAGGACGGCCGCAGGCGGGGTGACGAGACCCGCGTGCTGGTGTTCTCCTCCTGGCCGGCCGGCGTTCTGCGGCACGGCCTGGACGTGCCGTCGGCCGTCGACGTCTACGGGGCCATGTGCAACATCGACGTCTACGCCACGCTCACCGGCGAGCGTGGCTGGTCCCCCGACCGGGTCGAACAGTGGTGGGGCGAGGCCCTGGCCCGCGAGCTCCTGGCCCGACGCCGCACCGGCCCGTGAACTTCCGGGCCGGTGCGGCCGCGACGTGCTCTCAGTCGGCCGGGGGTGCCACCGGCACCGGGTCCTTCTCGGCGGTCAGCACGTGCACCACCGTGCCGGCGACCAGGAGCGCCAGGGGGTAGAGCAGCATCCAGCCGAAGCCGATCAGGAGCACCACCACCGGGGCGCACGCCAGCACCACCAGCAGCAGATTCCTCGGGCCCTTGAACAGCTTGCCGTACGCCAGGGCCGACATGGCGTAGCCGATGATGAAGTTCACCGCCGACAGCCGGAAGACCTGGTCGAGCGTGAGCACCTCGGCGCCGTACAGGACCACGACCGTGCCGAACATCAGGACGGCGACCACGATGGCGGCGACGGGGGCACCGTTGACCTTGTTGCAGGCGGTCAGCCGCGCGGGCAGCAGGCGCTCCCGCGCGGTGGCGAACACGATCCGCGAGGTCGCCCAGGTGCCGCCCATCAGCGTCGCGAAGACGATCAGGGCGCCGAGCACCGCGGCCGCGGTCCCGGCGGCGGCGCCGAAGACCTGCCGCAGGACCGCCGCCACCGGCGCCTGGCGGACCATCGGGTCGTTCGGGTCCAGGGACACCTGCACCGCGGTGGCGATGCCCACGTACAGGACCACGATGACGACGAAGGAGATGATCAGCACCAGCGGCAGGTCGCGCCGGGGGTTGTGGTACTCCTCGGTGGTCGAGGCGACCAGTTCCCAGCCGGTGAAGGCGAAGAAGACCAGTCCGACCGCGGGGAGCAGGTCGAGCCAGCTCATCGGCAGCGTCACCGTGCCCGGTGTCTCGAAGCCGGGCGTGATGAACGGTACGGCCGCGACGACCGCGATGAGCAGCACCAGCAGCGCGGTGACGACCGTCTGGACCCCGCCCGCCAGGCGCGACCCCAGGGCGTTCAGCACCGCCACCAGCGCCAGGTAACCCAGCGTCGCCGGGAAGACGGCGTCGGGCATGCCGAGCAGCACCGCCGTGTAGTTGCCCCCGGTGATCGCCATCGCCGCCCCGCCGCACGCCGTGGCGCCGAGCAGCACGTAGGCGACGGGCGAGGCGACGCTCCTTCCGAAGGCGGCCTGCATGAAGCCGATCACCCCGCCCGCGCTGGGGTAGCGCGAGCCGAGCTTCGAGAAGACCAGCAGCAGGGGGATCACCATGATCGCCGCCGCGACCCAGGCGAAGACCGCCGCGGATCCGACGGAGGCGTACGCGAGCCCCGGCAACACCAGCAATCCACTGCCGACGATCATGCTGACCGCCAGGCCGACGCCCCGGCTGATGGTCAGGGTCTTGCGCAGTTCCTTGGATGAATCAGCCGTGGTACTCATCTTCTCCTCAAAATGGGCGGAGGTACGGGGACGACGGTGGACGCCCGCCCATCCTCGGTGGTTGTCGGCTACCTGTGTCCGGAAACGGACTCTTCGGCCGCGGTGGCACCGAGAGGCTCGGGCCGCACCAGCACCCGGTCGTTGTCGTGGGAGACGAGCAGCCGCAGCGGCTCGCCGGCGCGGCAGGACAGGGGCCGCTCGAAGGTCTGCACCGCCTGCCGCCAGTGCGTCCCGTGGTCCTCGATGCCGTTGGACAGTGTGACGCCGCCGGCCAGGTCGAGCTCGAACCACATGACGATCGCGTGGCAGGTCCCGTCGGCCGACACCGGCGCCGGGATGAGGCGCTCCTGCTCGCACTTGCCGGTACGGAAGTCGAAGTCGAACAGCGGGAACGCCTCGCCGAGCAGCCGGTGCCGGTAGCCGGTGAGATAGGTGGAGAAGTACTCCATCGACCTGAACTGCTGGAAGAGCGTCATGTCGAAGTCGTAGACGGTGTCCACGTGGTTGTGGGCGAACAGGTCCTCGCTCTCGACCAGCCGCCCCCACAACCGGGCGCCCTGCGGCACGATGGCGGCGTCCGGCCGCAGCAGTTCCTGGCGGGCGTGCTCGATGCTCGGCAGGGCGCCCTCGCCGAGCAGTCCGCAGTCGAAGATCTCGGTGACCAGCACGTCCGCCGGACGCGGCAGGTCGACGCCGACCCGCAGGTCCGTCGACTTCGCCTCCACCACCTTCACCCGCGAGTCCACGCCGTTCACGGCCATGGTCCGGCGGGCGATGGCGGCGATGACCGGTTCCATCTCGCAGGTGACCACCATGCCGGCGCCGGCCTCGATGGCGAGCAGGGACAGCAGCCCGGCTCCGGTCCCGATGTCCAGCACGAGGTCGCCGGGCCGCACGACGGCCGAGATGGCCTTGCGGTAGGCCTCGTTGCGGGCCTGGTCGTTGAGCATCGCGAAGTGCCAGCGCGGCACGAGCTGACGCACCGCGCGGTTGAACAGGAGGTTGGCCGGGCCGTATCCGGGCCGGGCACCGCCCGCCCCCGCGAACAGGTTGGCGGCGGTGGCGTAGTCCCGCCGGTTCAGCGCGTCCATGCCGTGCTTCAGCATGGCCTCGGAACCGACGACCTCGTCCCAGAAGAGCGACTCGGCCTCGGAGTCGTTCGGTGAGCCCTCGACGTTCTTGATGATGGATGTCATGGATCGCCCTTAGCTCGCGAACACGATCTGCTGTACCGGAACCGCCTCGCCGGCGTCGGCCGGCAGGTAGGCGACGACACTGGAACCTCGCTGGATCGTGGGGACAGCGCGGTCACAGAGGCGGTCGACGCGAAAGGTGCTGCCGTGCCAGGGGCAGCGCAACCGTTCGGCCTCGATCTCGCCGAGATGGAGCGGGCCGCCGCGGTGCGGGCAGCGGCTGTGGATCAGGTGGACGGAACCGGCCCGCTCCAGGAAGAAGTAGGTCTCGTCACCGGCGCGCACGGCGTTGTGCCGGGGCCATTCGAGTTCCACCCGGACGCGGGCGCTCACGAGCCGGCCCGCGCCGGCGACCGGGTGAAGGCGATCGTGGCGCCCGCACCGGCCCGCAGGCCGTGGAGCCGCCCCTTGGGGACGCGCACCGCCTGGCCCGCGGCCACCTCCAGCGGCCCGCCGGTGGCGCTCCAGTGCAGCTCGGCGGTGCCGTCCAGCACCGAGACGGTCATGTCGTGGTCGCTGATCATCGTCTCGAACGGCGTGCCGGCGTCGATCTCGCACGGTTCGTCCTGTCCGTCGCGGCCGGTGTCCGCGGTCACGACCTCCGGTCGCCAGGAGAGCTGCCCGATCAGGTCGGCGTCGTTGAGCCGCCCCAGGGCGCGGACGTCCTCGATGCCGCGCAACAGCTCGCGGACGGCGTAGTCGCCGTGCTTGCGGGCGAGCGGCAGCAGGAGGTCGTACACCGCCATCCTGCCGTGGTGCTGGTCGATGTGGGCGTGCTCGTCGAAGTACCGGGTGTCGATCCCGTCGCCGTAGACCGCGCGGTAGGTCTTGGTCATGGCCGCGAAGGACGGGGCGAACGTCGCCTCCAGGAAGGCCATGCCGCCGATGTAGCGGAAGAACTGGGAGCGGTTCCTGGTGACCTTGTAGAAGTAGTTGTTCCCGGCGATCCAGCTCGGCAGGTAGTAGAACCAGTAGTGGTGCGGCTCGGTGCTCATGCCCACGCTGCGGCAGAGCTCCACGAACAGGGTGCTGTGCTTGGCGTCGAAGACGCCGTAGCCGAACTCGTCGATGAAGATCTTGAAGACCTCGCTCTGCTCCGGGCCGTACGCGCCCCCGAGGTTCTGCGACATCGCGGTCGCCTCGGTCAGGCCGTCGAGCGCCATCTGAGCGATCATCATCTCGGCCGCGCGCCGCGGGTCCGCCGCCTCCTCGATCGCGCGCAGCGCCGGCCGGTCCCCGTTCACCGCCTCGTCGATCGCCGCCAGGACGTGCGCCTCAAGGGCGTCGCAGTCCCAGCGTCCGTTTATTCGGACATCGGAGCCGAGGGAGTCGAAGACGTAGGACTCCACGGCCGGCCGTACGAGATCGGAATGCAGCCGTGCTTTCCGGCCGTAGAACTCGGTGAACTGCTTCTCTTTTCCGGCGAGTCCGCCGGAGGGAAGAAAGAGCGCATCGCTCTCGTAAATGTTCATCAGCAGCCGATTGGCCACCAGGCTGTCGTCCGAGAGCAATCCCTCTTCGGTGAGCGGCTGATCCCACTTGATTCTGGAAAGCCGGTCGGCGTCCAATGGGCGATGATATGGAGTGTCGTCGACATATGGATTCCCCGTCGGCCGGTAACTCGATGCCGCGGTCAGTTCCGACACCGAATCCCTGACGGAGACGGGCTCTTCGAGCGGTCCTACGAGCGTCATGTCAAGAGCGCCTTCCACAAGAGAAGAACAGTTTCTGGAGCATGGTCGAGCGCAGGTCGGAGCGCACCTCTGAAAAAGGCACGCCCGAGCCTGCGTTGAGATCGGATTGCGTTGTATCGGACTGGATGACCCCGTGCTTCGCGTCCCCGTACCCTTACCGCTTCACATCTCCGCACTTCGCATCGAGGATGCTAATACAGCACTCCAACCAGAGCAAGACGGTCTTACGGAGATTCTCCCGATCCCCGCCGCCCGGACGGAGAACCTGCGTGCAGAGCAGGAGAGACGCGCAAATCCTCACTCACGGTAGACCGTGCTCCACGAGAAATCCACACCTTTACCGCCTCCGGAAAGCGTCGCATCCGGATGGGTTGTCAACTCACGCTCCCGACCTGCGGTTGATGAGCGGAGTTTCACCGTGCGGCATCCTTTCATCACGGCGAGACAGGGAAATCGGAAAGCGGCATCCCATTACTTCCACCCGCCGGAACCGAAAGGTCGTGGCCGTATTCCATAACGGACATGTTTTCGGTCCTTCCCGGCGTACCGGGCGGGACGCCGGGAGCTGCCCTCGGGGCGGCGGGAGCGGCCCTCCGGACGACGGGAGCGGCCGTCCGGACGGACGGGCACGCCCCCGGGCAAGCGCGAATTCAGCCGGCGCCAAGACGGTCGCGCCAGGGTGGGCGCATGCCGTTCCTACCGAGAACCCACGAGATCCCCCCGGGTGTCCGGCACCCCAGGTTCCACATCCGGCCCATCACCGTGCACGACGCGGTGCGCGACTTCGACGCCGTGATGAGCAGCGCCGCCCGCCTGCGGGAGCGCTTCCCGCTGGGCGGCGGCTGGCCGCCGGACACCATGACGCTGGAGGAGAACCTCATCGACCTGGCCTGGCACCAGAAGGAGGCCCTGCTGCGCAGGTCGTTCAACTACGCGGTCACGAGTCCCGACGGGTCGCGCCTGCTCGGGTGCGTCTACGTCGAGCCTCCGGAGAAGCGCGGAGCCGACGCCGACGTGTCGTTCTGGGTGCGCGACGAGGAGGAGGGCACCGGCCTGGAGGAGGAGCTGGAGGCGGCGGTCCGCGCCTGGCTGGCCACCTCCTGGCCGTACGCCTCGGTCCGCTGGCCGGGCCGGGACATCTCCTGGGAGGAGTGGGATCTCCTCCCGGACGCGGAATGAGGAATCGACGGCCGTCGCGGAAGCGGCGGCGCGGCGGGGAATCCCCGATGCGTCACGGACGGCGCCCGGCGCGCCGCGCGAAATCCTGGATATGACAGAAATCCGCAGAACGTGCGGTGAAATGACAGATCCGTTGTACGCACCGGACGCGCCGCGAGGCCCCGCACCCGACCGGAAACCTCGCACGCCACACAAGACCGAAAGACGCCCCGAACGCCCCGAGGAAGGCGAAAGTCGGCACGGCCGGAGGAAATAGGCCGGATCATCAAAAGGGATCGAATACGCAAAGACCAGCGATAACGACCAATGACGCAATACCCCTTTCAAGCCGCCACGACTTTCCCCGATCGCTACCCTTCGCAAGGGAATGTCAACGGTGAGTAAAGGGGCGCTGATGGGACGAAGGCTGATCGTCATGGCCGCCGCGGGGTCGGGGGTGGTCGCGGCCGCCGGGGCGATGCTGCTCGCCGGGCTGCTCGTCTCCGGCGAGCAGGGGTCGCGGGCCGCCGGGTCCTCCGCGCGCCTGCCGGCGCTGGAGGACCCGCTGACCGGCCAGGAGGTGGCACGGGCCGGCGCCATCGCGTCGGCCGGCTCCCGGTCGCACATGGCCGCCGGCCGGACCAAGCTGCTCTACGTGGAGCGCGACGACGACAAGGACTCCCCCGGTCACCGCCGCGCCGACGCCTACCTGTACGACTACGGCGGCGACCGGCTCATCGTGCGGACCGTCGACCTCGGCCGGGGCACGGTCGTGCGCGAGACCGTGGAGCGGGGGGTGCAGCCGCCGCCCTCCAAGGAGGAGGAGACCGTGGCGGCCGGGCTCCTGCTGGCCGACCCCGGGTTCGGCAGGGGGCTGCGCGAGGCCTACGCCAAGGCGGGGGGCGGGCCGCTGCGGTCCGCGGCGGCCCTGGGGCTGCGCGGACTGATCTTCACCCCGTCCGGGGAGAGCGGGACCGCGCGCCAGTGCGAGACCCACCGGTGCCTGCGGCTGTTCGTACGGCTGCCCGACGGCACCTGGCTGGACACCAGCCGGATCGTCGTCGACCTGTCCGCCAAGAAGATCCACACCCTGGAGTGGTGACCGGTGTTCCTGCGCCTCGCCCTGTTCTGCGCCCTGCTCGCCGTGACCCTCACCGCGCCCGCGCGGGCTTCCGCCGGAGCCCTCGCCGCGCCGCGGGCTCCCGCCGCGGGCCTCGCCGCGCCACCGGAAGCCTCCGCCGGAGCCCTCGCCGCGCCACCGGGAGCGCCCACCGGGTCCGCCGCGCCCGCCGCGTCCCCCCGGGCCGCCGCGGCGTCGTGCAACGCGCCGTACCGGATCGACAAGACCCTGCCGAACGGGGCCCGCTGGCAGCTCTGCTGGGAGATGCGCAACGTCGAGGGGCTGACCCTGAGCAGGGTCGTCTACACCCCCCGGGGCCAGCGCGCGCTCACCGTGCTGCGCAGCACCTCGCTGGCCCAGATCCACGTGCCCTACGACCGGGGCCGCCCGCGCTACCACGACATCGGGTCGCTGGGCCAGACCGCCGTCCCGCTGCGGGCCGCCGACTGCCCGCTCGGCGAGCGGCGCGAGCAGTTCGTCTGCGTGACGACCAGGGCCAGGGGTCACGCCCACCTCAAGGCGGTCCCCGACCGGCTGAACGTGACGGCCCAGGGACGTGAGCTGGTGGTCTTCGCCGCCTTCCAGGTCGGCTGGTACACCTACCTCGCCGAGTGGGCCTTCGCCGACGACGGCTCGATCACCCCGCGCGTGGGGGCCACCGGGTCCCTCGCGGGGTTCACCACCACCCCCGAGTACGGCTGGCCGATCGGGGTGGGCGACACCGGGTTCGAGGCCAGTCACACCCACAACGTCTTCTGGCGGCTGGACTTCGACGTGGCGGGACGGGCCGACGACGTGGTGGAGCAGTACGACTTCACCGGTTCCGGCACCGCGAACCGGCGCCTGGCCAGGACGGCGTTCACCACCGAGACCGGCACGGTGAGCAAGCCGATGCGCTGGTGGAGGGTGGTCGACCGCAAGGTGCGCAACGCCGACCGGCACCCCGTCTCCTGGGAGATCAACAACTCCGACAGCGACCAGTACCGCGGTCCGGCGGACGAGGCCTTCACCCGGGCCGACCTCTACGTCACCGACTACCGCTCCTGCGAGCGCCTGGCGACGGTCAACCCGTCCCCGCGGTGCGCCCGGTCCGTCGACCGCTACACCAACGGGGAGCGGCTCACCGACCCCGTCCTGTGGGTCAACGTCGGCTTCCACCACGTCCCGCGCGACGAGGACGCCGATCCGATGCCGAGCCACTGGCAGGGGTTCCGCATCACCCCGCGCGACGTCACCGCCAAGAACCCGTACTAGCGGCACGACCGTTCGGCCGCCGGTCCGGAGCGTCCTCGCCGGAGCCGGTCCATGATCGGATACGGTCGGCGGAGAGCGCTGGTGACAGGCCCCTCACAACCGACGATCGTGACTTTCACCTCACTCCGATCCGCACTTTTCGCAACGCGCATGGTGATAGCGGACAGGGGCATGGGTGGAGCACCCGAGTAGGGCAAGGTAGGGGCCAACGATCTACGGGAGTAAGCATGAACGCGCACCTGGACCTGGACCGGCTCGCGGGCGGAGCACACCATGATCCGCACTCGATCCTCGGGTCCCATCCGGGTCCCGAGGGCGTGACGATCCGGACCTTGCGGCCGATGGCGCAGCAGGTCCAGGCCATCGTGGACGGCGAGGCCCACGAGATGGAGCACGTCGCCCACGGCGTGTTCGCGGTGACGATCCCCGGCCTGGACAAGGTCCCCGACTACCGGCTCCGGGTCTCCTACCCCGGCACCGAGCCGTACGAGGCCCTCGACCCCTACCGGCACTGGCCCACACTGGGCGAGGTGGACCTGCACCTCATCGGCGAGGGACGGCACGAGCGGCTCTGGGAGGTCCTCGGCGCGCGGGTCATGCGGCACGAGGACGTCGAGGGCACCGCCTTCGCCGTGTGGGCGCCCAACGCCCGCGGCGTCCGGGTCATCGGCGACTTCAACCACTGGGACGGCGGCGCGTACCCGATGCGCTCGCTCGGCAGGTCGGGCGTGTGGGAGCTCTTCGTTCCCGGACTGGGCCCCGGTGACCGGTACAAGTTCAGCATCCTGGGCGCCGACGGTGTCTGGCGGGCCAAGGCCGACCCCATGGCCCGGCGCACCGAGCTGCCGCCGGCGACCGCCTCGGTGATCGAGAGGTCGGAGTACACCTGGCAGGACGAGGAGTGGATGCGGCGCCGGGCCGAGGGCGGCGCGACGCACGAGCCGATGAGCGTCTACGAGGTGCACCTCGGCTCGTGGCGGCCGGGTCTGTCGTACCGGGAACTGGCCGTCGAGCTCGTCGAGTACGTGAAGGAGATGGGCTTCACCCACGTGGAGCTCATGCCGGTGGCCGAGCACCCGTTCGGCGGGTCGTGGGGCTACCAGGTGACGTCCTACTACGCGCCGACGTCCCGCTTCGGCTCCCCCGACGACTTCCGCCACCTGGTCGACAGCCTGCACGCCGCGGGCATCGGCGTGCTGGTCGACTGGGTGCCCGCGCACTTCCCGATGGACGACTGGGCGCTGGCCCGGTTCGACGGCACCCCGCTGTACGAGCACGCCGACCCGGCGCGCGGCGAGCACCCGGAGTGGGGCACCTACATCTTCGACTTCGGCCGCCGGGAGGTGCGCAACTTCCTGGTCGCCAACGCGGTGTACTGGCTGCGCGAGTTCCACGTCGACGGGCTGCGCGTCGACGCGGTCGCCTCGATGCTCTACCTGGACTACTCGCGGCGCGAGGGCGAGTGGACGCCCAACGAGTACGGCGGCCGGGAGAACCTCGACGCCGTCGCGTTCCTCAAGGAGATGAACGCGGTCGCCTACCGCGAGGCACCGGGCATCGTGACCATCGCCGAGGAGTCGACCGCGTGGCCGGGCGTCTCCCGCCCGGTCCACCTGGGCGGGCTCGGCTTCGGGTTCAAGTGGAACATGGGCTGGATGCACGACACCCTGGCCTACCTCAAGCACGAGCCGGTCTTCCGGCAGTACCACCACCACCAGATGACGTTCTCCTTGATGTACGCGTACTCGGAGAACTTCGTGCTGCCGCTGTCGCACGACGAGGTGGTGCACGGCAAGGGGTCGCTGCTCGGCAAGATGTCCGGTGACGAGTGGCAGCGGTTCGCGAACCTGCGCGCGCTCTACGCCTTCATGTGGGCGCACCCGGGCAAGCAGCTCCTGTTCATGGGGTGCGAGTTCGGGCAGGGCTCGGAGTGGTCGGAGGAGCGCGGCCTCGACTGGTGGGTGCTGGACTTCGACGGCCACCGGGGCGTGCAGCGGCTGGTCCGCGACCTCAACCGGGTCTACCGGGAATCCCCCGCGCTGTGGAGCCTGGACACCTCCCCGGAGGGTTTCCGCTGGATCGACGCCGACGACGCGCTGGGCAACACGTTCTCCTTCCTCCGCTACGCCGAGGACGGTTCGGCGGTGGCCTGCGTGGCCAACTTCTCCGGCGCGCCCCACCAGGAGTACCGCCTCGGGCTGCCCTTCCCGGGCCGGTGGGAGGAGGTGCTCAACACCGACGCCTACGACTACGCGGGCAGCGGCGTGGGCAACCTCGGCAGTGTCGAGGCCGTCGAGGAGGCGCGCCACGGCCTGCCGTACTCGGCCACGCTGAGCGTCCCGCCGCTGGGCGCCATCTGGCTGCGCCACGCCGGTGTCCCGAAGCCGGTCGTCATCGAGGAGCAGGCGGCGGAGACCGTCCGGGCCACGGAGCGGGAGATGGCCGTGGAGCGGCTGGAGGCGGCGGCCGAGCCGCCCCCCACGCTCGCCCCGGCCGCCGACCGTGACGAGGCCACGCCGGCCTGACGGGGGCGCCCCGGCCTGACAGGGGCGCCCTTCCGGCGGCGTCCGCGTCCGCGCTCCCCACCGCCAGGCCAGATTCCCCTCGCCTCCGCGACACACACCGGTGCCCCCGGGACGGACTCCAGCGTCCCGGGGGCACCTCTCTGCCCCCGGACATCCCTGGGCGCACCGGGCGGGCCGGGCGCACCGCCAAAAACCTTAAATCGGCCTTATATCCGCGAACAAGGCATTGACCGTCGGTGCACCGGAGACCTACGCTCTGGAAACTAATAGGAAACTTTCCTATGAATACGGGGGCTAGGCACTCTCTGACCTGGAGCGACCCTTGCGACGAATTACCATCGGCTCCTTCATCGCGGCGGCAGCGCTGCTGGTTCCCCTGGGAATCGGTACCGCGACGGCCGCCACACCCGCCACCGCGACCTATTCAACCTCCTCGAACTGGGGCTCCGGCTTCGAGGGCAAGGTCGTCGTGAAGGCCGGAACAAGCGCGCTGACGAGCTGGAAGGTGGAGTTCGACCTCCCCTCCGGCACGTCCATCGGCTCCTCCTGGGACGCCGACCTGACGAAGAGCGGCAACCACTACACCTTCGTCAACAAGGCGTGGAACGGCGCGCTGGCCGCGGGCGCCTCGACGAGCTTCGGCTTCAACGGCACGGGCGGCGGGATCTCCGGCGTGCTGAACTGCAAGCTCAACGGCGCCCCCTGCAGCGGCGGCGGGACCACGGACCCGACCCCCACCCCGACGCCGACGGTCACCCCCACGGTGACGCCGACGCCGACGCCGACCCCGACGGTCACCCCGACCGTCCAGCCGCCCGGCGGCAAGAAGATCGTCGGCTACTTCACCCAGTGGGGCGTCTACGGCCGTAACTTCCACGTGAAGAACCTGGTCACCAACGGCTCCGCGCAGAAGCTGACGCACATCCTGTACGCCTTCGGCAACACCACCGGCGGCAGGTGCACGATCGGCGACTCCTACGCCGACTACGACAAGGCCTACACCGCCGACCAGAGCGTCGACGGCGTGGCCGACACCTGGGACCAGCCGCTGCGCGGCAACTTCAACCAGCTGCGCAAGCTGAAGAAGGCCTACCCGAACATCAAGGTCATCTGGTCCTTCGGCGGCTGGACCTGGTCCGGCGGCTTCACCCAGGCCGCGCAGAACCCGGCCGCGTTCGCCGACTCCTGCTACAACCTGGTCGAGGACCCGCGCTGGGCCGACGTGTTCGACGGCATCGACATCGACTGGGAGTACCCCAACGCCTGTGGCCTGACCTGTGACACCAGCGGCCCGGCGGCGTTCAAGAACATCATCTCCGCGCTGCGCTCCAAGTTCGGCTCCAGCGCCCTGATCACCGCGGCCACCACGGCCGACGGCTCCAACGGCGGCAAGATCGACGCCGCCGACTACGCCGGGGCCATCAACGACCTGAACTGGCTCATGCCGATGACGTACGACTACTTCGGCGCGTTCAACGCCCAGGGTCCGACGGCTCCGCACTCGCCCCTCACCTCCTACACCGGCATCCCCCAGGCCGGCTTCAACTCCGACGCGGCGATCCAGAAGTTCAAGGCCAAGGGGATCCCGGCCAGCAAGCTGCTGCTGGGCATCGGCTTCTACGGCCGCGGCTGGACCGGCGTGACCCAGGCGGCTCCGGGCGGCACCGCCACCGGCGCGGCCCAGGGCACCTACGAGGCCGGGATCGACGACTACAAGGTCCTCAAGACCAAGTGCCCGGCCACCGGCACCGTCGGCGGCACGGCGTACGGCTTCTGCAACGGCAACTGGTGGAGCTACGACACCCCCGCCACCATCGCCGGGAAGATGACCTACGCCAAGAACCAGGGTCTGGGCGGTGCGTTCTTCTGGGAGACCAGCGGCGACACCACCAACGGCGAACTCATCACCGCGATCGCCAACGGGCTCAAGTAATATTTCGACCACTCGACCCTCCGTGCGCGTCACGCCGCGGAGGGTCGAGCATTTCTCCGAAGATCCCCTGAATTCAGGGCAGGGTATTCACGCGGGACATACGTCTGCTTAGACTCCGAATCGCCTGTTTCATCCCCCCGGAGGACGCGTGCGACTTCGAGCTCTCGTGGCCATGGCGATGATCTTCAGCGTCGCTCCGGCGGTGCCCGCCCTCGCCGAGGACGCCCCCGCCCCGCCCGCGGCCTCGGCGAGCGCGACCTCGCCACCGCCCGCGACGCCCCCGCCCGCGACACCTCCGGACGACGGGACGGCGGGCGGCACCGCTCCTCCCCCCGGACCCCCCGCCCCCGCGGACGAGGGCCAGGGGCCTCCCGGGGACGGCGAGACCCCCGCCGCCCCCGTCGCCCGGCCGAAGCTGGAGGCGGGGCTCGCCGGTGACGGTGACGGGACCCGGGTCATCGTCGAGCTGGCCGCCCCCGCCGAGGCGGCCCCGGTGGCCGGCGAGGCGCGGTCCCTGCCCGGCGCCGAGGTCGTCCTGGAACCGGCGGACACCTCGTTCATCGTGGTCGAGGCCACCGGCGAGTCCCTGGCCCGGCTGGCCGAGGACCCGCGCGTCCGCTCCATCCGGCGCGACCGCGTCTACTCCCCGGTCGCCCTGGGCTCCCCGGGCCTCTTGAGCTCCCTGGGCTCCCGGGGCGCGCGGGAATCGCCCGGCTCCCTCACGGCGGCCTCCGCCGCGGCCTCCCTGGCCTCCAGCCTCCAGGTGATCGGCGCGGACAGGGCACACGCCGCCGGGACCAGGGGGCAGGGCCAGACGATCGCGATCATCGACACCGGGATCGACGCCGACCACCCCGACCTCGGGGGCAAGGTCGTGGAACAGGCCTGCTTCTCCGCCACCGACGACGGCGCGCGGTCCCTGTGTCCCAACGGGCAGACCGGCGACCCCGCCTCCGCCGACGCCGAGACCCCCGCCTGCGTGGACGGCCAGGTCAACCTGTGCGACCACGGCACCCACGTCGCCGGTATCGCCCACGCCGTCGCGCCGGACGCCGACATCGTGGCGCTCCAGGTCTTCAGCAGGGTCGACGACTGCGACGGCACCGGCGCGGCCTGCCTGACCGCCTTCGAGTCCACGATCCTGCTCGCCCTGGAGCACGTCGCGAAGCTCAAGGAGGGCGGCAGGAACATCGCCGCGGTGAACATGAGCCTCGGCGGCGGCCTGTACGAGGGAGCGTGCGACACCGAGCCCGAGCTGAGCTCGATGAAAGGCCGCGTCGACGACCTCCGCGCCAGGGGCGTGGCCGTCGTGGCCGCCGCCGGGAACGAGGGCGTCGCCGGAGCCGGAGCGCCCGGCTGCTTCTCCGCGGCGGTGACCGTGGGCGCGACGGGCGACGACGACACCGTTCCCGCATGGTCCAACCACGGTTCCGTGCTCGACCTCTTCGCCCCCGGCCTGGAGATCGACTCCGCGGTGCCGGGCGGCGGCCACCAGGTCTACAGCGGGACGTCGATGTCCGCCCCGTTCGTCACCGGCGCCCTGGCCCTGGCGGCCCAGAAGGCCCCGGGCACCCCGGACGCGCTGGCCGAGGTGCTCACCAAGGCGGGCCGGCCGATCGTCCACGGCACGGTGACCACCCCGCGCCTCGACCTGAACGCCGCGCTCGCCGGCGGCACCCCCGGCTCGCCCGTCACCCCGCCGCCGCCCGCCGCCGACGACCCGGGCGATCCTGGCGACCCGCCGTCCGCCCCTCCCGCCGACGACCCCGGCACCGACCCCAGCCCCGAGCCGAGCTCGGGTCCCTCCCCGACGGTCACGCCGGACGACCCGGTGCCCAGCCCGATCCCGCTGCCGACGGTGACGATCACCGTGACCGTGACCGTCCCCGCGCCCGGGGCGCCGAGGGCGGGGGCGCCGGCGGTGTGCACGCGCGGCAGCTCCACGAGGAGCGTGGGAACCGCGGGAGGCGCCGGGGCCGCACGGACCACGAGGACGCTCACGGCCGCGCAGTGGGCGACCGAGATGACCCGGGGCAAGGGCACGATCCCGGACGCGACGCTCGGCTGCTACCTCGGCCTGGTGGGCAAGGCCAGCAAGGTGTTCCCCGAGGTCACCCCCGCCTCCAGCCTGGCGACCGCGTACCGGGTGCTCAAGCCGGCCAAGAGGACCGCGCGGGCCGCGATGGAACGCGAGCTGCTCGCCTCCTGGCTGAACTGGGCGAACGGCGCGGTGAACCTCACCGCCACGATCAAGGGGAGGACGACCCTGAAGGTCGTCCTCACCTCGGTGGAGGGGCAGCGCCTGAAGGGTTCCGCCCCGGCCGCGTCCACCTCGCTGCTGAAGAAGCGGGTGAACGCCCGCAGGGCCGCCTGACCTCGCCGCCGAGGAGCGGGTGGCCGCCCGCGACGCCGTCTCGTCCGGCGATCGCGGGCGGACGGCCGCGCGCAGTCACGGACCCGGCGGAAGGTGCGGAACAGGCTCACCACCGCCGGGCCGCGTAAGCCCGGTATGTGTCGCTTAGGGTGAAGAGCATGGACGCGACCAAGGTGATCATCGATTCCGTCGACCGGTTCCGGCAGCGGCGCACCGCCCCGCTGGTTCTTGAGCTCGACCTCACCGAGGGCCTCACCGACGGTCCTCCCTCCGACCCGCTGACCGCGATCATGGCGATGCGCAGGACGAGCCTGACCGACGTGCTCTCCGGCCTGAAGCGGGCCAGGACGGACGACAGGGTCAAGGCACTGATCGTCAAGATCGGTTCCCGGTCCCCGGGGCTGGCGGTCGTCCAGGAGCTCCGCCAGGCCGTGGCCTACCTCCGGGCCGCGGGCAAGCTGACCGTCGCGTACGCCGAGAGCTTCGGCGAGCTCGGCGCGGGCACCGTCCCCTACTACCTGGCCAGTGGCTTCGAGCGGATCTACCTCCAGCCCTCGGGCGACGTCGGGCTCACCGGTGTCGCCATGGAGCAGCGCTTCCTGCGCGGGGCGCTCGGCAAGCTCGGCGTCGAGTACCAGGTCGGCCAGCGGCACGAGTACAAGACGGCCGCCAACACCTTCACCCAGGACCACATGACCGAGGCCCACCGCGAGTCGATGAGCCGCATCACCGAGTCGGTCACCGAGCAGGTCGTCGCCGGCATCGCCGAGGGGCGCGGCATCGACGCGACCAGGGTGCGCGAGCTCATCGACCAGGGCCCGTTCATCGGCGCCGAGGCACTCGAGGCCGGGCTCGTGGACCGGATGGCCTACCGCGACGAGGTCTACGACGAGGTCAAGAGCGCCGTCGGCGAGGACGCGACGCTGCAGTACGTCGGCCGCTACGCCAAGGCGCTGACCTCCAGGAAGCTCCCGCGCCCGGGTGAGCAGACCGTCGCGCTGGTCCACGGCAGCGGCGCGATCCGGCTCGGCCGCAGCGGCCGCAGCCCGCTCGGCGGTGGCGGCGCCATGGGCTCCGACACCATCTGCGCCGCCCTGCGCGCGGCCCGCCGCGACGACAACGTCAAGGCCGTGGTCTTCCGCGTCGACAGCCCGGGCGGCTCGTACACCGCCTCCGACGCCATCTGGCGCGAGGTCGTGCTGACCCGCAAGGCCGGCAAGCCCATCGTGATCTCCATGGGGGACCTGGCGGCCTCCGGCGGTTACATGGTCTCGATGGCGGCCGACGTGATCGTGGCCCAGCCGGGCACGCTCACCGGCTCCATCGGCGTCTTCGGCGGCAAGGCGGTCATCAGCGGGCTGCTTGAGAAGATCGGCGTCTCCTCCGAGACCGTCGGCGAGGGCGAGAACTCCGGCATGCTCTCGGCCACCAAGGGCTTCTCCGAGGCGCAGTGGGCGCGGATCAACGCCTGGCTCGACCGGGTCTACGACGACTTCGTGAACAAGGTCGCCGAGGGGCGCGGCCTGTCCCGCGAGCGCGCCCACGAGCTGGCCAAGGGCCGGGTCTGGACCGGGGCCGACGCCCTGGAGAGGGGCCTGGTCGACGAGCTCGGCGGCCTGGAGGACGCGCTGTCGCTGGCCCGGAAGAAGGCCGGGCTCGCCGCCGACGCGCCGGTGCGCCCCTACCCCAGGCTGAGCCCGCTGGAGCGGCTGCGGCCCGCGGAGTCCAGCGAGGACAAGGCCGCCGCCCTGACCCAGGTCCGCCTGGAGGCGTGGGGCCCGATCGCCCACCTGGCCGGCGAGCTGGGCCTGCCGTCGTACGGCCCGCTGATGCTTCCGGGCTGGTGGACCATCCGCTGACCCGTCCCGGACACCGCGCCGGGTCCCGCAACCGGTCCCGCACCGGGGGCGACCGCGGCGGCCCCGGGCGGGCCGTCAGCGGTAGCGGCCCCGGTAGCGGGACAGCGGCGTGGCCGACGCGTCGACGTAGTCGACGCCGAGCACCTTCGCGATGAAGAGCGTGTGGTCCCCGGCCGGGACGACCTTGACCGTCTCGGCCTCCAGCGCGGTGACGCCGCCGTCCACCACCAGGGCGTCGCTCAGCCTGCCCCGGTGGTGCGGGGTGCCCGCGAGCAGCAGCCGGGCCCCCGGCCGTCCCGCCGTGGAGAACCGGCTGGCGATCGCCTTCTGCCCGGCCGACAGCACGCTGGCGGCCCAGCGGTCGTGCCGCAGCAGCAGTTCGTTGAGGTATCCCTCGTTGTCCAGGCTCACCATCACCAGCGGCGGGTCCAGCGAGATCGACGTGAAGGTGGCGACCGTGACCCCCACGTCGTCGCGCTCGTCCTTCACCGTGACGACCGTCACCCCGGTCACCACCTGGGCCATGGACTCGACGAAGTGGTTCATGGGCCCATCATCCCGGAGCCGGGCCGATGCCCGCCCCCCGGGCGCCGCGCGGAACGGCCGGTGGGCGTCGCGACGCCTCTGCTACCGTTCTTCCCATGAAGCGCGCCACCATGACGACGACGCCGGAGAGTGTCCCGGCGCGCTGACCGATGTCCTAGTCGAAGCCCCGGGGCGAGTGCCCCGGGGCTTCGTCTTGCGGTCACTCGCCCGACGTACGCGAGGAGACCGCCATGCACGACCACGACCACCGCAGGCTCGGCCGCGAGCTGGACCTGTTCGACACCGACCCGCTGATCGGAGCGGGACTGCCCTACTGGCTGCCCGACGGCGCGACCGTGCGCCACGCCCTGGAGGAGTACGTCCGCGCCGCCGAACGGCGGGCGGGCTACCGGCACGTGTACTCGCCGGTGCTGGGCAAACGGGAGCTGTACGAGATCTCCGGGCACTGGTCGCACTACGGCGACGACATGTTCCCGCCCATGGCGCTGGGGTCCGAGCAGGTCGTGCTGCGGCCGAGCCTGTGCCCGCACCACGCGCTGATCTACCGTTCCCGATCCCGCAGCCATCGTGAGCTGCCGTTGCGCATCGCCGAGCTGGGCGGCATGTACCGCTCGGAGCCGTCGGGCGTGCTCGGCGGGCTGACCCGGGTGCGGGCCGTCCAGCTCAACGACGCGCACATCTTCTGCACCCCCGGCCAGGTCGCCGGCGAGGCGCTGGGAGCCCTGGAGATGATCCGCCGGGCGCACGAGGCCCTCGGCCTCACCCGGTCCCGCTACCGGCTCTCCCTGCCCGGCGCCGGAGGGAAGTACGTCGCCGACCCGGAGATGTGGCGGCGCTCCACCGCCCTGCTGACCGACGTCCTCGACCGCTCCGGCCTGCCGTACGAGGCCGCCGAGGGGGAGGCCGCGTTCTACGGGCCCAAGATCGACGTCCAGGTCGTCGACGGCGCCGGGCGGGAGTCCACCCTGTCCACCGTTCAGGTCGACCTCCACCAGCCCGAGCGGTTCGACCTGCGCTACATCGGGCCGGACGGCGCGAGGCACCGGCCCGTCATGGTGCACCGCAGCGTCATCGGCAGCGTGGAACGGGCCGTCGCCCATCTGATCGAGCAGCACGGTGGCGCCTTCCCCGCCTGGCTCGCCCCCGTCCAGCTCGTGATCCTGCCGGTCACCGAGGCCGAGCTGCCGGACGCCGACGCCCTGGCCCGCGTCGGGGCGCTCGTCGGTGCCCACGGCACCGTCCTGTGGGACGACGCCGTCCCGGCGGGGGGCTAGACGACAAGACCACTCCGGCGCGGGCCCTCGCCGGGACGTCCGGCCCATCGGGATCCGCGCCGGAGACGGCGGAAGGCGGGTGGAGATCCACCCGCCTTCTCTTTCAGGACGGCCGTGCGGAGGAGTCCGCCGGCGTCACAGCAGGCCGTTCTGGGTCAGCCAGTCCTTGGCGACCGTGGCCGCGTCGTCCTTGTCGACCGCGACGCGCTTCATCAGCGTGACCAGGCCGGGGGTGTCGAGCTTGGCCGAGACCGCGTCCAGCGTGGTACGGACGGTGTCGTTCACACCCGCCTTGTTGACCAGCGGGGCGATGTTCTCGGCGGCGAAGGCGCTCTTGGTGTCCTGGAGGGAGACCAGGTCGTTGACGATGATCTTCGGGTCGGTGGTGAAGACGTTGCCGACCTGGACGGTGCCGTCCTTGATGGCGTCGGCGGTGGCGTCGCCGGTCTTCTTCCACTCCTTGAACTCCAGGCCGTAGGTGTCCTTGAAGTTCTTCTCCTGGCGGCTCTGGAACTCCGGCGGGCCGCCGACCACGTAGTTCTTGGAGACCTTGACCAGGTCCTCGATGGTGGCCAGACCGTTCTTGGTGGCGGTCTCCTTGGTGACGGTCAGCGAGTTGTTGTCCTCGGCCGCGGCCGGGGTCAGCACCTCCAGCTCGGCGGGGAGCTTCTCCTTCAGGCCGGCCACGACGTCGTCCTTGGACTTGGCCGTGGTCGACTTGTCGACGAAGGCCAGCAGCGAGCCGATGTACTCGGGCAGGACGGTCAGGCCACCACTCTTGACCTGGTCGTACAGGACCTCACGGCTGCCGATGTTGAGCTTCTCCTCGACCTGGACGCCCTTGGCCTCCAGGGCCTGGGAGTAGATCTCGGCGAGCAGGACGTTCTCCGGGAAGTTGGCCGAACCGATGACGACCTTCCCCCCGGCCGCCGGCGCGGAGCCGGATCCGGCGGGCGCCGGGGAGGCGCTGGTGAGCGGATCTCCTCCGCCGCACGCGGAAAGTGTGAGCGCCGCGGACAGCAGGACCGCCGCGGTGCCGAAAAAGCGCTTCATCGTGCTATTCCCTTCCAAAACGGGGGGTATAGGAGACTATCGGATGGACTGGCGCTCGCTCACCCCCGGGGAGACCGTTACGCGCTGCACCAGAGTGAACCCGAGCTGGACGAGAAGCGCCAACAGGGCCACGAGGACCGCCCCGCCGATCGTGCTCGGGAAGTTCTTGGTGGCCAGGCCGTCGATGATGAACCGGCCCAGCCCGCCCAGGCCCACGTACGCGGCCACGGTCGCGGTCGCGACCACCTGGATCGCGGCCAGCCGCAGGCCCAGCAGGATGAGCGGCAGGGCGACCGGCACCAGCACCCTCCCGAGGACCTGCCCGCCCTTGAGCCCCATCCCGTACGCGGCGTCGCGCAGCTCGGGGTCGACCCCGCGGATGCCCTCGTAGGTGTTGACCAGGATGGGCGGGATGGCCAGCGCCACCAGCGGGATCAGCACGGGCAGGATCGTCCCGACGCCCATGAGGAGCACGATGAGGACCAGCAGGCCGAGCGTGGGCAGGGCGCGGGCCGCGTTGGCGGCGAGGATCACCAGCAGGGCGCCCCTGCCGGTGTGGCCGATCAGCAGCCCCAGCGGGAGCGCGATCAGCGTCGCCAGCAGCAGCGAGAGCCCGGCGAACTCCAGGTGCTCCAGCAGCCGGATCGGGATCCCGTCGGGCCCCGACCAGTTGGCCGGGTTCCCGAAGAAGTCGAGCAGCCAGTTCACGCGGACCCCCTCGCCCTCGACCACGGGGTGAGCAGGCGCTGCGCCAGGATCAGCAGCAGGTCCGCGATCCCGGCGAGCAGCACGACCAGCACGATGCCCACGACGATCGGGGTGTAGAACTGCCGCTGCCAGCCGTCGATGAACAGGTAGCCGAGCCCGCCCCTGCCGACCAGCGCGCCGACGCTGACCAGGCTGACGCCGGCGACCGTCGCCACCCGGAGCCCGGCCAGCACCACCGGCACCGCGATCGGCAGCTCCACCTGGAGCAGCCTGCGCAACGGGGTGAAGCCCATGGCCACCGCGGACTGCCGTACGTGGTCGGGGACCGAGGCGAGACCGTCCACGACCGCGGGGATGAGCACCGCCATGGCGTAGAAGGTGAGCGGGATCATGACGGTCGTGCGGGTCGCGAGGCCGGTCAGCGGGATGAGCACGATGAAGACGGCCAGCGAGGGCAGCGAGTAGACCACGTTCATCAGGCCGACGGTCGGCTGGTAGAGCCAGCGCCAGCGGACCCCGGCCAGTCCGAGCGGGAGCGCGATGAGCAGCCCCACCAGGACCGGCACCAGGGCCATCACGACGTGGTCGGCGAGGAGCTCCTGGATCGTGGGCCAGTTACGCCCGATCCAGTCCCATCGGACCAGCGGCTCCTCATCCATCGACGCCTCCCGTACCGCCGGTGCCGGCGCCGTTCGGGGCGCCGCCGTCCGGAGCACCGGTGCCACCGGTGCCACCGGCGGTTCCCCCGGCGTCCTTCGTGGTCGTGCCGGTGTCCCCGGCGGCTCCGCCGGTGGCTGTCGCGACCTCGGTCAGCGCCTCGTCCAGCGCCCGGCGGGTGGCGACGCCCACCGCCCGGCCCGAGGCGTCCACCGCGACGGCGTTGCCCGAGGGCGACAGCAGCGTCGCGTCCAGCGCGCCGCGCAGCGAGTCGCGCCCGCTGACGTACGACCCGTACGGGGCGAGTTCCAGGTCGGCGAGGGTGCCGGTCCCGGGTAGCTCACGGGTCGAGACCCAGCCCAGCGGCCGTTCCCTCTCGTCCAGCACGGCCAGCCACTCCTCGCCGGAGGCGCGCGCCGAGGCGACGTCGGAGGAGACCGGGACGAGCAGGTCGGTGCGGAGGCGCAGCCCCTCGTCGGAGACGAACGACAGGCGCCGGATGCCGCGGTCCCGGCCCAGGAACTCGCTGACGAAGTCGTCGGCGGGCCGGGCCAGCAGGGTCGCGGGGGTGTCGAGCTGCGCCAGCCGCCCGCCGACGCGGAGCACCGCCACCCGGTCGCCGAGCTTCATGGCCTCGTCGATGTCGTGGGTGACGAACACGATGGTCTTGTTCAGCTCCGCCTGGAGGCGGAGCAACTCGTCCTGCAGGCTGGTGCGCACGATCGGGTCGACCGCGCTGAACGGCTCGTCCATCAGCAACACGGGCGGGTCGGCGGCGAGCGCGCGGGCCACACCGACGCGCTGCTGCTGGCCGCCGGAGAGCTGGAAGGGATAGCGGCCGGCCATCTTGGTGTCGAGCCCGACCCTCTCCAGCAGCTCCATCGCCCGGTCACGGGCCTTCTTCTTCTCCCAGCCGAGCAGGAGGGGCACCGTCGCGATGTTGTCCACGATCTTCCGGTGCGGGAAGAGGCCGGCCTGCTGGATGACGTACCCGATGCCACGGCGCAACGTGGGCGGGTCGATCGTCGTGACGTCCACGCCGTCCAGCAGGATCCGCCCGCTGGTGGGGTCGATCATCCGGTTGATCATCCGGAGGGACGTGGTCTTGCCGCATCCCGAGGGGCCGACGAAGACGGTCATCTCCCCGGTGGGCACCTCAAGGCTCAGATCGTCCACGGCGACGGTCCCGTCGGCGTAGCGCTTGGTGACATCGTTGAATGTGATCATGCGCAACCTCTTTTTTCGACAGGATTGTGGACCCCTGCCCCAACCGTCCCCATGATTCCGCGCGGGTCAGCCTATGCCCCCCTTAACCGGTCTGTCTTCCCTGCTTTGCCGAGCCAGATCGTCAGGTGTATTTCTCGGCAAAAGGGCATTCTGTAGTGCGGGAGGCGCCCATGACTTGACATGATTACCCACATCGTCGAACTTGATCCCACCGGCACCGTACGTCTCAGGCTTCACGGACGTCCCCTGCTTCTCCCCCCGCTCGCCGAAACACCAGAGGAACCGGTCCTGTGACCCAACCGCTCCTCGGTCAACGCTCGCGCGCCGAACTGATCGCCGAGCTCTACGACCGCCACGCAGCAGGGCTGTTCGCCTACGCCCACGACCAGCTCGGCGACGCGGGCCCGGCCTCCGACGTCCTGGTGGCCGTCCTCTCCAACGTCCTGGACACCGAACCGCCGCGCGCGGCGCTGTACGCGCTCGCCCGCCGCGAGATCTACCAGCGCGACATCGTCTACTCGCCGCCCCTCACCGGGCTCGACCCGGTCGCGACCCTGGTCCAGCGCGTCCTCGGCGACCTGCGCACCCACCAGCGCGAGGTGCTGTACCTGTCGGGCGTGTGCGAGATGGACGCCGCCGAGCTCTCCTGGGTGCTGGACGTGGCGGTCGACACCGCCGACGAGCTGACCGTGAGCGCCTGCCGCCGGTTCGCCCAGTCGCTGGGCCTCGCCCTGGCCTCGGCCCGGATCCCCGAGAACCTGGCCGAGGTGTTCGGCGCCCTCGCCGTCGCGCCGGTCCGCGACGTGCTCAACCTCGCCCCCTGGGCCACCCCTGCGGCGCGGCTGCGCTCGGCGGTGCTGGGCCCGCGGGCCCCGATCGCCCCCACGGCGGGGCGGCCCATGTCCCCCCTGGTCAGGCAGCTCTGGCCGACGACGCCCCAGTGGCCCCTGCCGTCGCCGGGGAACGGCACCGCGCCCGGCACCCCTCCCGGCCCGCTCTCCGGCACACCGAGCCTTCCCGGCGTTCCGAGCCTTCCCGGCGTTCCGAGCCTTCCCGGCGTTCCGGACCTCCCCGGCCTCGGTGACGCGGCCGGGACGAACGGGACGGCCGAGGACCGCTTCCCCGACCCCTTCGCACCGCCGGACCGGGACACGGTCTCCGCGCACGAGGCCAGCACGCAGCCGATTCCGAAGATCAGGGACTCGGTCCTCACCGACCTGGACGCCGCGTCCCTGCGCCCTCGCCGCAGGCTCCAGCGCCCCCGGCCGCGCCGGGCCGCTCCGCTGTCCGCCCCGATCCCCGGGGACGTGCTGGACGACGCCCCCGCGCGACAGGACGGGCGACGGGAGCCGTCCCACCCGCTCACCCCGGAGACGCGGGCGGCCCGCGCCTACACCGACAGGCTGGTCGCCGCCGCCCCGCGGGACGGGGAACGATGCCCCGAGCAGCGGCCGGACGAGGTCACGCTCCCCGAGGCCGCCGGCCTCTCGCCCGCGGAGGTCCTCCGTACACCCGCCGCCGAAGCCCTGCGCCCGCCGCCCGCCGCGCCCTCCGTGTCCTCCGTGTCCTCCGTCCCCGCCCCGCCTGCGCGTACCCCCGGCGTCTACGGGGACGTGCTCGACGACCCGCCCGGCGCGCGCCCGCTGCCCGGCTGGCCCCTGCAGACCGACCAGCTCGACGCCCTCGCCGCCCTCGACGCCGACGAGCGCGAGCGCCGCGCGCGGTCGTCGTTCCCGGGTGCGGCCGCGCCGCCCGCACCCGCGGCCTCCCCCGCCCCGGCCTTCCCCCCCTCGGCCTCCTCGGACCCGGTCTTCCCCGCCCCCGTCTCCTCGGGCCCGGCCTTTCCCGCCCCGGCCTCCTCGGGCCCGCCCTTCGCCCCCTCGCCGGTCGTTCCGATCGTGTCACGGAGCGTCCCCGCCCCCTCGGTGTCCGACGGGTTCCCGACGTCCGAGGCACCCGGGAGGTCCGGTGCCTCCAGAGGGCCGGAGGTGCCCGAGACACATCGGGCCTTCGAGCCGCCCCGCGCGCCCGGGGCCGCGCCGTCGTCCGCCGTCGACTGGTTCGCGGACACCAATGTCTCCCACGGCTCCCACGGTTCCCCGTCCGAGGAGATGCCCACCGCCCTTCCGCTCTGGACGCCCCGGCCGGACCATCTGAGCACCCCGGCGAACCGGGCGCGCTTCCGCCTGCCCAGCTGGGTGGCGCGCGAGGAGCACCTCTCCCAGGACCGGCCCGCCGAGCCCCCGCTCCGGCCCGGCCCGCCGAGGCGCACGCCGACGTCGTACGAGGCGCGGCAGGACAGGGGGACGACCGCGCCGGAGAACATGTTCGGGGCGACGCCCCCGGCGCCCCCGGCGCCCCCGGCGCTTCCGGTGTCGCCGGTGTCGCCGGTGTCGCCGGTGTCGTCGGTGTCGCCGGTGTCGTCGGTGTCGTCGGTGTCGTCGGTGTCGTCGGTGTCGTCGGTGTCGTCGGTGTCGTC